>JAWLGL010000005.1:0-23131 GCA_041685035.1 Clostridia bacterium | reverse complement strand
TATTTCTTCAGTTTTACATATTCACGGCTGCTATAGTACTCCCATGTCCCTATCAACCAGTAACTTCCGTTCCATTGCATGTCCGTTATATTCTGTATGCTGTAGTAACTCCTTGATTTAGGGTCTAATTCGACCGGACTCGCACTGCCATCATATTTATACAACCTTCCACCCTGTCCTTTTTCCAGCCAATAACTTCCGTTCCATGCATGTCCATATCCAGTAAATAAAAACACTGACACAAATGCTGCTGCAAGTGTTAAAAGTACATTCCTTTTTAACAATACAAACACCTCCAAATTTTTCTATCACCCGATAAACAATCTTAGAACCAACTCAGATGTGCTGTTAACCTACCAAATATATTACAAAATTCATGCTGTCGTCTATCTGAAAAACCATACTTCAATTAAGCTTCAGAAATGCAGAGAAAAAACTACTCCCATACCAATATTATACTATATCCGAGGGGTATACTCAATAGGACGAAATTAAAATCCAAATCGCTTAGACATTGTACACAAATTGATGTATAATAATATTAGGAGTATTTGCCAGATTTCCTGTTAAAAAGTTGCGCCTTTCAACACTGTATTACCTTTATTTATGCCTATGACTACCGCTAGTTCTTGTGAAAGTTTTAGTAATACCTTATAATTTTATAACGTAATCTATTAAGTAAAGTCTCAATGAAAGGATGGTGCAAATGAAAGCAGTTATCATGGCTGGCGGCGAAGGTTCCCGACTAAGGCCTCTGACTTGTGACCTGCCCAAACCAATGGTACCTGTCATGAACAGGCCGATAATGGAGCACATAATCAACCTGCTGAAAAGCCACGGCATAACAGAAATTGGCGTAACACTTATGTACCTTCCGCAGAAGATAAAGGACTACTTCGGCAGCGGCTCCAGCCTGGGAGTCAATCTGCATTACTTTACCGAAGATACACCCCTTGGAACTGCCGGAAGCGTCCACAACGCATCGGAATTTCTGGATGAAACATTCATTGTTATAAGCGGCGATGCGCTCACCAACATGGACCTGACCGAAGCATTCAGATTTCATAAAATGAAGAAATCTCTTGCAACACTTGTGTTGACCAGGGTCACCGTCCCACTCGAATACGGTGTAGTGCTTACTAATGAACAAAGCGCAATCACCGGATTTCTTGAGAAACCCAGCTGGGGTGAAGTATTTAGCGATACTGTCAACACCGGCACATATATTCTTGAACCTGAAATTTTTAACTATTATAAAAAGGGACAAAAATTTGATTTCAGCCAGGACCTGTTTCCACTGCTTCTGAAAAATAAGCAGCCAATGTATGGGTTCATTACCTCAGATTACTGGTGTGACATTGGAGACCTTAAAGCATACCTCCAGGCGCACATAGATGTATTTGAAGGTAAGATCAGCGTTCAGATTGACGGAAACCAAATCAAGGATAAAGTGTGGGTTGGAAATGGAACAGTAATTGAACCGGGAGCTGAAATCACAGGTCCGGCAGTTATAGGCAGCAATTGTAAAATCAGCAGTAATTCATCAGTTGAGAATTATACCGTATTAGGTAATAACAATATTGTTGAGGACGAGGTGTCAATAAAGCGGAGTATTATATGGGACAGCAGTTTTATTGAATATGGCTCTGAAATCAGGGGCGCCATAATATGCAATAAGGTTAACATGAAACACTACGTTTCGGTTTTTGAGAATGCAATAATAGGTGACGACTGTACCATAAACGAAAGGGCAATTGTAAAACCCAATGTTAAAATATGGCCTCAGAAGACTATAGATACACTGGCGATTGTAGACAGGAACATTATCTGGGGTTCAAAATATGTACGCACAGTATTTGGAGAAAATGGTCTTTCAGGTATTATCAATGTGGATATCTCGCCCGAATATGCAACCAGACTTGGGGCTGCATATGGGTCGCTGTACAAAAAGGGCTCTAAGGTTGTAGTAAGCTCAACATCGTCAAACGCAGCAAGAATGTTCAAGCATGCATTCGTCTCGGGCATTCTGTCTGTTGGCGTTGAGGTATTTAATCTGAGCAGCCTTCTGACCCCTATATCCAGATATGCAATCAACTTTCTCTCTGTCGAGGGAGGTATACATATTAAACTCAGTGAAGACAACCCCAACAGGATATGTGCCGACTTCATGGACTCTAAGGGAGCCACAATCAGCAGGGCAATGGAAAGGAAAATTGAGAACTCATTCGTACGTGAGGATTTCAAACGCTGCAGCGGTGAAGAAATCTCCAAGCTTAATAATATTACCGACTTCAAGAACTATTATATTAGGGCTATAATGAATGAAGTCGATTTACAGGTAATAAGAAATGCACATCCCAAAGCAGTCTTTTTCTCTCCATCCGACCTTGTAAACTCTCTGGTAATCCAGATGCTTTCAGATGTTGGAGTTAAAGTTGTAAGCTCAATAATCAGGCCGTTTGAAAATAACTCCGATGATGTCTTTGAAGAAATCAAGAAGAATGATGCCGGTTTCGGTGCATATATTGACAGTAATGGCGAAAACCTTATCCTTTTTGATAAAAACAAGAGGGTCATAACCGATGACTTGTTTACCGCACTTGTATCAATAATCACCTATGAAACCTCGGGAAATGCCAACGTCATAGTCCCCATAACTGCTTCCAACGTAATAGAAAAGCTTGCTGAAAAATATGGAGGTAAGGTTACAAGAACCAAAACATCATCCCGGACTGTTATGGAGGAAATGCTAAATTACAACCTGTATAAAAACAAGAAAAACATGGACCAGTTCCTGCTCAACTTCGATGCCTTTGCCGGACTATTAAAGATTATAGAATTTCTCTCAACCAAAAGCATCACGCTTGACAACCTGATTGACCAGATACCAGACTTTTATGTAAGCAAGAAGAAGATTTTTTGCCCATGGGAACAAAAAGGAAAGGTTATGAGAACCCTTATACAGGAAAAAACAAAAAATAAAATTGAACTGCTTGACGGTGTAAAATTTATCACTCCCAAGGGTTGGGTTCTGGTTCTGCCCGATGTAGACAAACCCCTCTGCAGGGTTTATGCAGAAGGGACTTCGAGAAAAGTATCCGAAAAGCTGGCAGATGAATATATTGAAAAGATAAAAGACATTATTGAAATATAGTTTAAAAAAGCGCCTAACGGCGCTTTGCTCTTTCTTTATACTTTGAACTTAGTTCTACTATGTTAATTGTTGCATCTCCGGCCACCTTATTTCTCATTACAATTTCCGCACATTTACTGCTAACTTCATCTTTCCGCCCTGAGCCCTCAGCATAGGTATTCAACAAACGGATTGATTCCTCGTCACCTACGCTGGCAAGCATATCAATCAGCTTCAACTTCTTTCTGTTCTCAAGCTTATAAATAAAATACCTGACTATATCCCTTACATAGTCATTGTTGGACCATAACTTGGCAAACTCTTTCTTCTCCATTTCCAGTAATGCTTTTATCAGTTCCTCAATCCTGGCCATATAGTCGGTATAGAGTTTAACATCATAATTGATGGTACTGGAAGTTGAAGCGTTTTCCCTTGCCCTTTGGGTCTCCATAACGAAACAATCTGTAAATATAGACATGTGAGGCAATTTGCTTTTAATATAATTCCAAGTATCTACAGCTTTTGAGAATTTTCCAAGGTTATGGAAGGATACCGACAGAAAATGCCACGTTATTATTTCATCGTGCTTTTTTACCCATCTCTCAAGTATGTATCTTATAGCACTGTCTTCACCTAATCTTGAAAGTATGTCAATGGCATTCAATACTTCTTCAATAGACTCAAATCTGGCATCCCTTAAATATTTAAGCTGTCTGAGATACAGGTCTTTACTTTCAATGGTTTTGTAGAACAGAGTCAGGTTACTATTTGCATAAGGATTGCCGCTATCCAGTCTCAAAACTTCCCGGGTAATATTTATTGCATTGCCCACATCTCCCTGCAGATAGTACGCCAGAGCAAGATTGTTTCTGGGTATCGTTGAATCAGGGTCCATCCTTATTACATCTTTAAGAACTTTAACAGCTTTTGAGAACTCGCACTTATCCAGAAGCTCCTTTCCTTTATCGGCCATTTTCCGTATTCTTGCTTGGCTGACCTGGTTCTTGCGTAAAATATTAATATCAATAAACCTTATGGCCTCAACTGCTTCAGCCAGAAATGCCCCATTAGGACTAACCTGACAGTATTTTTCAAAATTATCGCGGGATTTCTGGAAGGTTCCTAGGTCAAAGTAGTTGCACCCTAATGCAAAATAACACTCCGACATTAAAGGTGTAAGATTTGTAATAGCATTCTCCAGAATTGAGACTGATTCTTTAAGATTGCCCATTTCGGCCATTACACCTGCAAGGTTGAAGTGATACTCACAGTTATCCGGTTCAAGCTCTACAGCCTTCCTGAAAATCTTTGCCGCTTCCAGAAGCCTCTGTCCTCCCAAAAGCTTCAGCCCCATCTTGCAATAGAAGTCTCCGTTTCTCTCAAATGAGACAACTTTTCCTTTGTTATTCATGTTATTTAACCAGCCTTTCCTTCGTAAAAAACTCATAAGGATAAAACATATAATGCAGCATTGTTGTCAGAAACATACACTAAAAAACATAAAAAACTATTAAGGCTTCTACATAAATATTCTGGAATTAATAGAACTACATCAGAAATTTCTTCGACACTGCCTATAACCTGAAGCCGATACAGAAAACTACCTATTATCTTTCATTGATTCAAGAAACTTTTTCAGGCTCCTGTCATAGCTTCTTTCAACTTCCTGTGGGAAAAAGCAGCCTGGAATTTCACCAAGCGAACGATGATACTCAACGCATTTACAACAGTAACCCCTCTTATCACAGGAAGCATATGTGCATGTACACCTTTCCTTATTTGCTCCACTGTTACAATACACTGCAGATTCCCCTTTTCTAAGCGTCTAAATGTATTTTATCTTTAACAAAAATATTTAGCAAGTACTTTTATAAAATTGTAATACAAAAATTTAATTAAATGTACTGATTGTTAAACGAAACATTTATAGTTGCGATAAAGTCTGCGTTTGTCTTTGTAGCCATTAATCTGTTAATAAGCATTTCGGTTACCTCGGCGGTTCCTGCATTGCTTAACGCCTTTCTGATTCCCCAGATTGTCTCAAGCTCTTTCTGACTGAGCAGCAGTTCTTCCCTTCTTGTACCCGACTTGTTAATATCAATTGCAGGGAAAATTCTCTTCTCTGACAACCTTCTGTCAAGATGGAGCTCCATATTTCCAGTTCCCTTGAATTCTTCAAATATTACGTCGTCCATCCTGCTTCCAGTCTCAATCAACGCCGTAGCTAGTATTGTAAGACTTCCACCGTATTCAATATTTCTTGCTGCTCCAAAGAATCTCTTGGGCTTATGAAGCGCTCCCGGGTCAAGTCCCCCAGACAATGTACGCCCGGTAGGCGGTATGGTAAGGTTGTATGCTCTCGCCAACCTGGTTATACTATCAAGAAGAATTACTACATCTCTTTTGTGCTCCACCAGCCTCTGGGCTCTATCAAGCACCATCTCCGCCACCTTGATATGATGTTCCGGCACTTCATCAAATGTAGAATAAATAACTTCGCCCTTGATGGACCTCTGCATATCTGTGACCTCTTCAGGCCTTTCATCTATAAGAAGAACAATTAATTCCATCTCAGGGTAGTTTGTAGTTATACTATTGGCTATTTTTTTGAGAAGGATTGTTTTACCGGCCTTTGGGGGAGCAACTATCATTCCCCTTTGCCCTTTTCCTATAGGTGCAATAAGGTCAATAAGCCTTGTTGAAAGCTCTCTAGGGTTGGTTTCTAAAGTAATCCTTTTTTCTGGATAAATTGGAGTAAGGTATTCAAACGGAGTTCTCTTTGCTGCGACCTCCGGCAGGTCTTCATTAACCGACTGGACATAAAGAAGTGCCTGGAACTTTTCTCCCTCTTTGGGGATACGCCCTTTTCCTCTTACCTTGTCACCGGTCTTCAACCCGAACCTCCGGATTTGGGAGGGAGATACATAAACATCCTTGGGTCCTGAAAGGTAGTTATCACTTCTGAGGAAACCATACCCGTCAGGAAGCACCTCAAGCACTCCTTCTACCGGATCGTCACTTGCTATTTTCTCTATTCCGTTGGGGTAATCTTCTCTCCTAACATCTTTCTTGTCATCAGTTTCAACCTGAGTCTCTGCTGCTTTACCGTTTAACTTTGCCGGCTTTTCAGGTTTAGAAGACATCTCATCCGCATCCGTCTCAGGCTCAGTCCCTTTCTCTTTATTCTGGACTGTTTTTCCTGATTTCTCCTGTGATGCCTTGCTTGGCCTTCCCCTCTTGCGTTTTTCTGCGCCAGTATCGACGCTATCAGAAGGAACAGCCTTATCAGCTTCAGCATTCTCAATACCATTCCCAACAGTCTGACCTGCTTCGTCAGCCTTCTCCGCTTCATCATTCTTTTCTATCTTCTGTGTTTCAAGCAATTTTTCTATTAACTCACCTTTTCTATACTTCATATGATTTTTAAGTCCAACTAATTTTGCAATATATCTCAGTTCTTCCAATGTTTTACTTTGCAAGTTCAGATTATCCATGTTTCACCACCTTCTAAGATTGATTGTTCACTCAAGAAAATATAAGGAAATTGAGAATAGTTAGAACCTTCTTGCCTCGAAGGTTTCTCTGAGAAAAGAATGCATATGATTAATTTATTTAGATTTTAGCATACTCTGCTTAAAATGTCAATTATTATAACATGTCCAGCTTAGGTACTAAGCCACTTCTACCTACCTCCAAACTTTTTACATGCTTGCCCTAATATAAGCAAGCTTCTGCAATTATTCAAGTCAGCCAAATCCTGGCTGGTTCTTGCATATACATATATAGATGCACAACATGCCTTACAGCTTATTTTTACCCTGTTTGAATGTAAAATCAGCTCGACATTACTGCTGCCGCATTCGCAAATAACGCTTCCTTCCTCAGCTAAATCATGGATTTTGTTAAGAACTTCGAGCATAATTCTAACATTCTTGAAATAATCGTTGTAGCCTAGTCTGTATATCAACTCGTCTATTTCCTTCTCGAAGCTGTCAACCTTACCATGGACTTCAGTATGGTTTCCAATATATGAAATTTCTGTATTAGTTTTGTCACATAATATACAATTTATACTCCTATCCCACAAACTTCTTTCCGAAAATTTGACTTCATGAATAGAGCCACATGCTATACAAGGAATCTCAAACAGATATCTTCCGTGTCTGTCCTTGTATGCCTGCAGTGCACTTTTTCGGCAGTTGCATAGCCTAACCAGCTTGCAGCCTCTCTGAAAATCAAAGATGGAGAATGGCTCATACTTAACCGAGCCACAGAATGGGCATCTGTATGACAGGAGTTTTCTGCGTTCAATTATCATACCTAACACCTCTAATATTTATATTCTCCATCTGCAAAAAAAATCCTGCATATTTTTGGATTGATTACGCAGTCATTGTACATCAGAATACTGGTTTATAATCTGGAACAACATATCTTCCTTCACAAAAAAATGCCCGTTTATACCGGGCACTTGTTTCTTAGAATGATTAAAAGTGCGCTGACTTCCTGTAGCCTCCGCTTCCCCTCTTGGACTCAAAACTTTTCTTCAAAACAGACAGCTTCTCTTCACTGTCTTTTTTGAACTTCGCAAGCCTTTCTTCAAAGGAAAGGCTCTCATCCTTGGGAGTCCTCCAGTCAACAGCCTCCGGGGGAGATGATTTACGGGTATTTGCACCGTCTTGCATAACCTTTTTTATGGACAGGCTGAGCTTTCCCTTGCTATCAATTGCAATTACCTTTACTTTTACCATCTGGTTTTCCTTGAGGTGTTGAGTAATATCTGAAACGTACTGTTCTGAAACCTCAGAGATGTGAACCAAACCGGTACTACCATCAGGCAATTGAATAAAGGCTCCAAACTTGGTTATGCCGGAGACCTTACCTTCGACAATGCTGCCAACTTCCAACGACGGCATACTTACACAATTCCTCCTTAAAATATACAAAATGCAGTAATTAAATATTATATTATTTTTTATTTGCAGTCAACTGTAAGAAAAAAATATTCAGCCATATGGCCGGGTGTTTGTCTACTCATATGTATTATCTCTGCAGACAAGCCTGCATATTCAGATTTTTATATCTGTTAATCACTACTTGGAAATATCAATGAACACCCTTTCTTCAGGCAAAACCATTCCGAGTTTTTCTCGCGCAATCTTTTCAATATATGAATCAGTACGATAATACTGCTCTTGCTTTTTATACTGTTCATTAATCTCTTTTTGCTTATTAATCTCGCATTGGTAATAATTCTCTTCTTTCTCACATGCCAATAAATACATCTGCTGCTGGAACAAGATGTATCCAACGTAGACAGCAAGTATTAAATATATCACTTTCTTTAAAGTGTTGCTTTTTCTTTTGTTTTTCATTATACCCTGCTCCATACATAGAACCTTGTCCCATTCTCCTTCAGAATGTTTTCCGGAATTTGGGACAGAACTTCCTAGTAATATATTCTGCACGTACACATTAATATCCTTCTAACTTACATTTTTTCTTTAATTATTTTTTTTCCTCTCCTTAGCTTTGACCTCCAACCTCTTACTAGCTTCCATATTTTTGTAAATAACATTTCCAGTATATTCATTCTTTTATATAGCGATTTGAACGGTATAGAAACCACACCTGCAATTCTTTTTAGCGGGCCCTTGGCCACTCTTACCAGGAAGCGCAGCATACCTGCTACAAAGTCAACCAGACGTGACAATGTATTGAGAATCAACCTGCTGAAGACAAGAAAGTAGAATACAGCACCTAGAAAAATACCCAGAAGCACATATCCCCTTATTTCTCCGTTGTTGCTGAAAAAAGCTGTAAAAAGGACTATTGCACCAACCAGGACCCAGAATAGTATATCTTCAATATAAGTGACTATATCTTTGCTGCTCAGATACTTCCTGGACAGCCTGAATATATCGAACATCAGGCCTACCAGAAGGCCTCCGAGTATACAATTAAGGAAAACGTAAGCTTGATTGGATACCGAAACCAACAAATTAATCACCACCGCTTATCTGAACATTTTACTTAGAAATCCCAGACCTTTACCCCTGACATCATGGTTATCGTTGTACTCACAGCTTAGAACATCCCCTTCTATAACCAATTCTCCATTTTCAAGGTTAAGCTTACTTATCCTGAGGTCGTCACCCTTTACAACCAGAAGCCCCAGTTCAGTATCCATAACCACATTTTCGCTGTTGAAGCTGTCTACTTCAATTACACCCGAAACACTAAGCCTCTCCCTGTTTTCCATAATAAGGTTCTGAGCCTTTGGCTTGGCAAGTTTTTTATCCTCGATAGGCATATATTTGAATATCCCCCTTCCCCCTGCGGAAAACATCCCGCATTAATTAATTCTCCTATATTTTCCGGTTTCCGCAAACCAGAACATACTTATAACTAATAATATGTGTACAAAACCAGATTTATGCCAGCCCTGAAAATATGCTGGCAGAAGCCTGTTCAGCAGGATATTTACTACGGCATGTTATTATGTTACTATAATATTAGGTGATTAAAATGGTTATGAGCGTTAATGAAATTTTCAGAAAAAAAATTGAAGAGATACAGAGTAGAATACCTGTGCGTCTGGAAATTCCGGAAAATGAATCATTTAACCGGGTGCTGGAACAGGTTCAGAATAACAGGCAGCAGATAACGCCGGAAAGCCTGAGGTACAAGCCTTCCTCAATTGATTACTCCATGACCCGGGGTGAAATCCTGCAAGAAATTGAGCAGAATATTTCGCTGGTTGCAAAGAAGTATGATATTAACCCTAACCTTATCAGGGCTGTTATAAAACAGGAATCAGCTTTTAATCCTAATTCCCTGTCACATGCCGGTGCGCAAGGACTGATGCAGCTAATGCCCGGCACAGCAAGGGCGCTTGGTGTAACAAACCCCTGGGATATATCTCAGAATATTGATGGAGGAACCCGGTATCTGCGGGACCAATTGAACCAGTTCGGGGACCTCAGCCTTGCGTTGGCGGCCTATAATGCAGGCCCGGGAAGCGTTCAAAAATACAACGGTATTCCACCATATAATGAGACGCAGAACTATGTAAAAAAGGTAACCCAGTATTTCAATGAGTATGAGAAAAACAACCTACATACTAAAGAGCCGTAAGGCTCTTTTAAATTTCATAGCTTCTGCCTTCTATTGCCAGCTCTGCATCTGGAAAATTCTTTCCGGCTTCCTCCAGGTGCATACCGGTATGGTCTTCCGGCCAGAAGTGTGTAAGCAGTAGTCTCTTCACATTTGCCTCCCTGGCAGTAACACCTGCCTCATAAGCAGTAAGGTGGGGTGCGTCTTGGCTTTTATTATCCTTTGAAAGCAGTCCTGCATCACAAAGAAGTATCTCTGCATTTCTTGCAATCTCTACTAAAGATTTTGCATATGAAGTATCTCCGGAATAAACAAAAACCTTGCTGTCCTGCTGTATTCTGGTTGCATAGCAGGTAATGGGGTGATTCACCTTTGCAAAGCTGACCTCCAGCCCTCCTATATCTATGCTTAAACCTTCGGTAATGACCGAGTAATCGAAGACATCCTTTGAAATAAGCTTCTCGTAGACATCTTTGGGTTCAGGCGGAAGGTACAGTTTAACCGGTCTAAGCTTTCTCCCTCTTTTGGCCTTCCCCTCAATCGAGTATCTAAGTACCATCATGTCCCCCATATGGTCGTAATGCAGATGAGAGAGGATAATATGTGTAATATCATCCAGATTGCAGTAGTTCTGAAGCTTGCCCAATACCCCGCTTCCACAGTCCAGCAATATTCTTGTGCCTCGGCTTTCAACCAGATATCCCGAGCAGGCTCGTCCTGCTCCCGGATAAGGTCCACAGTTGCCGATAACAGTAATCTTCATAAATCCACCTCCTAATTGTATTTTTATTATATAAGGTAGGGGGACGCGGCCATTCACTCCGTTCAAGGAACGTCCCCCTCTGATTATAGGGAAGATGAATTTAACTGGCGAATAAGTTTGCGGAAAAATCTTAGTTAAACTATGCGAGGTTATACTAAATTTCAGGAAGAATTGACAGGACGTCAATTCTAGGAATTATTGAGCCACGATGGCGAATTAATTCCGGTCTGAAGTTTGGTATAACAAGCATCTAGTTTATCTTGATTCCGTAGCCCTTATGAGCAGTTAATTCATTTTTCCTATAATACTTATAATATATTGCTCAACTCAAGTACCTTAGGGTTATTCACTGGTACCAGCCTGATATTACCCCACACTGCCATTCTATCATCTTTAATGGCAATCGCCCCTAGCACACCCGGTATTCGGGCTGCAAAATTTACACTTTTCTCTACATCATCAGGCAGTTGAACAACATTCCCCACTGCCGTGGCTGCTGCGTCTGCCAGCGCCGCGGTCTTTGCAATAACAACTGCCGCATCTGCTTTGCCAAAGCTGAGGGAAGGCCCTACAGTTCCTGATGATGTGCATAAACCTATTGTTCCCCATTCAGGCAGTATTTCAACAGCTATTTTACCGGTGAAAGGTGACCTGCCAGCAAATATTCCAACACTCCGTTTCCTTGTGGTGGATATATACAGGTCTCCTCCATTCTCTATTATTACTTCTCTTGAATACCGGGATACCTCCCTACCGATATACTCTGCAACTGTCCCTGCAACTGCGGCCATCGGCCCTACCCCTGAAGCCTTGGCTGCACGGGCCATTTCAACCGCAATCTCCGGCGCATCATCACGCACAACCCAAGGTACCAGCGAAGTCCCAAACCCAGGGTCATCCTGTATATATTCCTCAAGCTGCTGCCTGAGTCCGGTAACAAACTTATGCACATGCCTAACCATCTCTTGAGAAAAACTGTCCCTGAAGACCCCTATATCCAGGTCGGTAGTCTTGACCGATACCCTGAAATGCTTGAGGTCCTCTGAAGAAAACATATCCCTGTATGTCCTTTTAACGTACTCCATCAGAAGCGAACCTCCATCGCTCGCTGGGGGCAAGCCTTCACACACTCACCGCATACGAGGCACTCATTGCCGTCAAAGATAACCTCCATAGTCTCTCTTTTTACCCTCAACGCTGTGGATGGACAAAGTGTTACACATGCACTGCAGTGGGTACACCTTTCTTCATCCCTTATTACTTCTTGGGCCAGTGGTTTTATTCCAATTCCCAGGGCTTTAAGATACTCTATTCCCTCCTCAAAGTTTTCTCCCTCTATCTCAACAAGCATAGTTCCCTGCTTATTAAGGTCAATGTTTGCCTTGAGTATATTAACCATAAGGTCATAGTCCTTTATCAGCTTGTAGATAATAGGCTTCTCTACTATAGAGGCATTAAAACTTAATATCAGCTTACCATTCATAACCATCGTCCTCCTAATTCCATTCTATCACGGTTTATCTTCCAGCGGCTTGGCCTTTATACCATCTCCGGCTGCTGGAAGTGCTTTAACAGGTCTTGTAAGTGTAAACCGTCCAGCTTGTATCCAGCCCTTGAGGATATTTGCAATCTCTCTTGCCTTCGGATAGCTCGAAAGCGAGGATGTAGGTACTTTCTTCCCATTGACTTCTATAGTTCCCGACTTCAACTGGGCATAGCTGACAAATCCAAGATTCTCAGGCCTGCGGTTGGGAAAAGCGTCACTGTAATCAACAAGGGGAGCATATAATTGTTCATCCTTTACCGAGACATACTCCATCATCTCCTCATTAAGTATGGGTATTGGTATACCCACACCTACGGTCAGCGTAGCGCCGTATCCAAGGATACTGGTTCCCCTGAGCCATTCCGCTTTCATTCCCTTGAGGTCCCCCATTACTGCAAGTGTCCCTCCGGAAGCTGTCATTGTGGAGCCGTCAGGGTGCATGGAAACCGATGGGGCGTGCTGTGTACCATTCCATACTACATAGCCTTCGCCTCCACCAAGAAATATCCTGGTCCCTATACCTATGGTCTTAAAATCAGGGTCGTTCAGCAGGGGGCTTAACTGACCTGCACTGCAGTAATTTGCATTCCCGAGATTAGGCTTAAGGACACCCAGGTATGTATAAATGGTCTTAGCCGAAAGGTTAACAGCACAGTTATAGTTTTGATAGGCATTTCTTGGATTGAACAGCACAGCTTCATTAATATCATCGAGGGTTATAGAGGTTTCGATATGTTTCCTTGGATAACAGTCGGTTCCATACCCTTCTGCTTCGAGTTTGACAGCCTTTCCTTCAAGCAGGTCTTGAATCACATGTCCTCCACCGTATCGGAACTCGCCCGGATAGTTTGAATTCAAAGGGTCATTCTCCGGCAGTTCGGTAGCCCCCAGAATTGCATCTACTGAAGCAATTCCCGCATAGGCAGGTATGTCATTCAGCCACACCCTGCTCATCCTGATTCTAGGCTGTGAATGCCCGAAATTAAAGTAAGCTGCCGATGAGCACATGGGGCCAAAGGTACCTGTAGTGACAACATCGACAGTCCTGGCAGCCTCCTTTATACCCTTCTCTTCAACCAATGGAATTATCTCTTCTGCAGTAACAACAACAACCTTACCGGACTTAATCTTTTGATTTATTTCCTCATATGTTCTGCTAAAAGCCATATATGCCATCCCCCCTGAATATATATTCGGCCCCTTCCTGAAAGGAAGAGGCCGACCTGATTGCTGCGACAAATAACCTCTTATCTCCCAGAAGACCGTTCTTCTGCTGGAATTAGCACCACTGCATTTCTGCCGGTTGCCGGGTTTCATCGGGCCAGTCCCTCCACCTCTCTTGATAAGATAATACTATTAAATTAGAATAATTTTAGCACTATAATTTTCCTGTGTCAAACATTTCTTCAACTACTTCGCTTCCCGGGCAAGCTTGTCCCTGAATTCCTGGGAAAGCTCGTGCCACCTTACTCCCTGAATTGCACCTTCAAGGGCAAACAACATGCTGCGGCAGGCTCCCGAATCCACACTGCCTCTTATTCTTCTGAAAGCTTCCAGGCTGCCCATATTCTTCAATTGGTCTGCACTTGAGATACCAGCTCTAACTAATTTCTCCTCCAATGTCTTTCCAATATTGGGCAGCCTTCTAAGACTGCTGTTCATACCTGCACCTCCAACTACAGTTTCGGTTCAACCTTTATTCTGCGATTTGGTCAAGCTTAAACTTATTATGGATAAAGTTAACGGCTTTTGCTGCATCCTTATCATCAATCAGAACCGATATTTTTATCTCAGACGTACTTATCATGTGAATATTCACACCAGCGTCATATAATGCCTCAAACATCGTGGCCGCTACCCCCGGATGGTTAACCATCCCTGCTCCGACAATTGATACCTTTGATAATTTGTCCGAGCACTTCACATCGGTTGCACCCAAGACAGAAAGATTCTTCTTAATTGTATCAATAGATTTTTCAATATTCTTCTTGCTGGTAGTAAAGGATATATTCTTTACATCATCCCAACCTATGGATTGGATAATAAGATCTACACTGATATCTTCCTTGGCCAGCAGAGAGAAAAGCTGGAACGCCTTACCGGGTTTATCCTCAATTCCAACAACTGCAATCCTTGCGACATCATCGTCTCTTGTCACTCCCCTAACAATCATTTTCTCCACGGAATCTACCTCCTTAACAACTGTCCCTTCGGCACTGCTGAAGCTTGATCTAACAACCATGTTTACACCAAACTTCTTGGCTAGCTCGACAGATCTATTATGTAGGACATTTGCACCCAGACTGGAGAGTTCAAGCATCTCATCGTAGGATATGTCCTTTAACTTCCTCGCATCGGCAACAATTCGGGGGTCTGCCGTGAATACTCCCTCAACATCCGTATATATTTCACACAAATCCGCCTTCAAAACAGCTGCCAGTGCCACTGCAGTCGTATCTGAACCACCCCTTCCCAACGTAGTTATATCGTCATATTTATTCATTCCTTGAAAACCAGCCACAATTACAATATTCTTCTTGTCCAATTCCCTGAAAATTCTTTCGGTGTTGATGTGCTTAATCCTTGCATTCCCGTGGCAGCTGTCTGTAAAGATTCCGACCTGATGCCCGGTCAGTGATACAGCATGGCAGCCCAGCTTTTCTATAGCCATGGCCATTAGTGCTATGGAAATTTGCTCTCCTGTTGATAAAAGTACATCTATCTCCCTCTTTGAAGGGTTTGGATTTATCTCCTTGTACTTGTCTATTAGTTGGTCTGTTGTATGCCCTTGTGCAGAAACTACCACCACGACGGAATTTTCTTGCTTGTATGTTTCTATTACTTTCCTGGCTGCATTCACTACCTTCTCTGCATCAGCTACCGAAGTTCCTCCAAATTTTTGAACAATAAGTCCCACAGTCTTACCCCCTAACCGGTCTCTCAAACTAGTTACTCTTACTCAGGCTTTCAGATATAAATCCCGGTGTACTGTATATATTTTTTATGGTTTATTTTATAATATGTGGCAGTTAAACTTTAGTTTACAAAAACATTTACTCCCTTTTTTTCAAGCTCAAGTATCTTCAATTCCCATCTGGGAATAAGGGACTTCAGGTATGAATCCGCCCGGGATTGGAATTGCTCATAGTCCCTGTCAATCAGAGCCATCAACACAGGTCCGGCACCGCTGAGGTAACAGCCTCTTGCACCACATCTGGAACTTACATCAAATATTCTATCGATGGAAGGAACAAGCTTTTTCCTATACTGTTGGTGAATTCTGTCTTCAACGGCACAGGACAGGTTTTCCAGCTTTCCCGATGCCAGCGATGCTGCAAGCAGAGCCGCTCTGCCTGCATTAAATACAGCGTCCCTGTGCAGTACTCTTTCAGGAAGCATCATCCTGGCTTTTGTAGTAGGCAGCGTGAAGTCGGGAATAAATGCAGCAAATCTTATGTTATCCGGAATCCCAATCCTGGAATAGTATATTTTTTCACCTTCCAGAACCGTAACAACCAGCCCCCCAGTAATTGCCGCTGTTGTATTATCAGGATGGCCATCAAGCTGGGCAGCCATCACCGCCAGTTCATCCCTGCTCAAATCAATGTTTACCATCCGGCTGGCTGCAAATAATCCTCCTACAATACAGGCTGCACTGCTTCCCAATCCCTTAGTTATGGGAATATCATTTGTTTGCTTTATCTTCAAGCCCCTCGGTTTATATCCTGCCTTATCAAAAACCACCTTCATGGCCCTGTACACAAGGTTACTTTCATCACAAGGTATTCTGCCCGTAAGGCCGTTAATTTCAATTTGCAATCCGCTGTCCGATTCTTCAACTTCAATGGTGTTGTATATGTTTAATGCCACTCCCATACAGTCAAACCCAGGCCCAAGGTCTGCTGATGTTGCAGGTACAGTAACTTTAATCATCAATAGCCCCCCATAAGTTGTATGATTGAACTGCTTTTCTACTGTTCGAGTATCCTCAAGGTTGTTACAATATCGCTGATTGAACCTGTGCCCCGAAGTTCTGAAATTCTATCTGTTAGAAACCCGTCAGTGCTTATGACGGTCTTGAACATCAGTTGGTCAGGAAAATCCGGAAACTCGTAAAACTCTAACTCTCCAAATTTTTCGCTAATAAGCCGCCTTGCCTCTTCACTGCTTCGTACTTTTACCCTTACAAAGTATCTTGTATCAACCGAATTCGGGTCAGCCATGCTTTGACTGCCATCCTGATTCCATATGTTCATCCGGCTTCTATCCATACTTCTTGCAACATCAATTATATCACCCACTACTGCACTTGCGGTAGGAAGCTTTCCTGCTCCCCTGCCGTAGAACATTACATCTCCGATTGCATCTCCACTAACCAGTATTGCGTTAAACACATCTTCAACATTGGCAAGCGGATGGCCGGATTCAAGCATGGCCGGGCATACCCTTGCAAAAACTTTCCCGTCAATCTTTCTGCTTAAAGCAATCAGTTTTACCCTGTAATTCATCATATCTGCAATCTTTAAATCTTCATAAGATATGTGAGATATACCTTCTGTGGGAATATTCCTATAATCCACATGGCCGCCATAAGCAATCGAGGAGAGAATGGCAATTTTCCTGCAAGAATCCATACCTTCTATATCGGCTTCCGGATTTGCTTCAGCATACCCTTCTCGACGGGCATCATTCAATGCTGCGTCGAAATCTTTTCCTTCTCTGGCCATACATGTAAGGATATAATTTGTGGTACCGTTAAGTATACCTGTAACAGAAGTGATCTCGTTTGCAGCCAGACATTCGCTGAGCGGCTTTATTATTGGAATTCCGCCTCCTACACTGGCTTCAAACATATAATGAACGTTATTTTGTCTGGCTGTATTCAGAAGTTCGGTGCCATGTGTTGCAACCAGTTCCTTATTGGAGCTTACGACATGCCTGCCCGACAGCAGAGCCCTTTTGGTAAGTTCATAAGCCGGGCCAATTCCGCCTATTGTCTCAACTACTATATTTACCCCGGGGTCATTAAAGATAACATCAGGATTTCCAGTGATTAGTCTTTTCTCCGGATGGCCTGAAAAATCCCTTATATCAAGAATATGCCTCAATTCTATATTTTCTCCGGCCTTCCTGTTTATACTCTCCTGGCCTTTTCTGATTACTTCAACTACCCCTGAGCCTACCACACCAAAACCCAGGACGGCTATACCTGCCAAAATCAGACTCCCCTTTCAACAAAACTCTTTAGTACAAGCAGACCTCTATCCGCCTTCTTACAGCTCCATGGATTTAACTCTTACTCCATCAAGAGTTGAGAGCTGCTCCTCCAATTGGCTGAGTTGGTGATCACTACCCACAAAATTAAGGGTAACCAGACCTCTCTCTTTCTCCCCTATGTCATGTACTCCGAACCTTGCGATTATCTGGTCCCCAAATCTGGTCAGGACTTCCTGGACTACCGGTGCCGACTTTGTTCTTTTATCTATGGATATGCCAATAATTCTTATACCGCTCACATACATCACTCCTTGCCAAGGTATATAGTTGTAGGTTCTAGTATATGTCTACTATTATATAATTTCAAGGTTGAGTTTACAATATACCACAAAACAAAAAACCACAGTATTTCTTTATACCGTGGTTCTTAATCTATTAGGACAGGTAAGATGTTGACTATGCTGCACTATCTATTATTCTGTCAATATCAAGGAGTATAACCATTCTTTTCCCCTTTTTTATTACCCCTTGTATCATCTCGGCATCTACCTTGGAAATTACGTCAGGTACCTTATCTATTTCACCTTCCTCTACCTTTATAATTTCAGTAACAGCATCCACTACTATACCTACAAGTTGTTCCTGCCTGTTAATAAGTATGATTTTTGTGTGGTCGTCAAACTTCTTGCCCTCAACGTGAAACCTTTTCCTGAGATTAACAACTGCATGCACACTGCCCCTCATGTTTATCAGTCCTTCAACAAAGTCGGGAACATTCGGCACTCTAGCAATTTCAATGGGGTTAATAATCTCCTTCACCTTCGATACATCCAGGGCCAAGTCCTCATTCTCAATCTTAAAGACTACGTACTGACCTACAAATGGCACATTTATGCCCCCTTTACGGCAACATTATATTTGTTACACAGACAGGTAAAAATACAGGTTCAGAATAGCAGTTGAGTTGTTGTAATAAATGACTTTGTTAATATTAATTATAACATAAATATCTGCAGTTTTAAAGCAGATATTTCCTTATATATAAGGGCGAGTCAATGACTCGCCCTACTTATTATCGAGAATATTTTTCCTCAAGAATGCGCCAATAAATTCGTCAAGCTCCCCGTCCATAACAGCATTAACATTACCCATCTCTACGTTAGTACGGTGGTCCTTAACCATGCTGTAAGGGTGGAACACATACGACCTTATTTGGCTTCCCCAGGCAATATCACGCTGCTCACCCTTTATGCCGTCTTCCTTCTCCTTCTGCTCGCGTTCCTTAAGTTCCAGCAGCTTTGCTTTGAGCATCTTCATTGCCGTTTCCTTGTTCTGGAATTGTGACCTTTCATTCTGGCATGCTGCCACAATGCCTGTAGGTATATGTGTTATCCTTATTGCAGATTCAGTCTTGTTCACATGCTGTCCACCAGCTCCGCTTGACCTGTAAGTATCAACCTTCAGGTCCTCGGGGTTAACCTCAACCTCCATATCATCTTCCAGTTCCGGCATTACCTCTGCCGAAGCAAACGAGGTATGCCTCCTGCCAGAGGCGTCAAATGGGGAAATTCTAACCAACCGGTGAACACCCTTCTCACTTTTCAGATAGCCGTAGGCATACTGTCCGCTTATCAGTACCGAAACACTCTTGATTCCTGCTTCTTCTCCCTCAAGATAATCCAGTTCCTTGATGTCGTAACCCTTTTTCTCTGCCCACCTTGTATACATTCTGTACAACATTGCTACCCAATCCTGGGCTTCGGTGCCACCTGCGCCTGAGTGCAATGTCAGTATTGCATTATTCCTGTCATAGGGATCGCTTAAGAGTGTTTGAATCCTGAGGCTGTCGATTTTCTCCCTGAGGTACCTCATATCCGCTCTTACTTCATCTATGACAGAACTGTCCTCTTCCTCCAGGCCAAGCCCTATCAGCGTCCAGGTATCCTCATATTTCTGAGCCAGTTCCTGAAATCTTCTGAGTCCTTCCTTCAGGCTCTTAGTCTTTTGCAGTACCTTCTGGGAATTCTGGGCATCATCCCAGAATCCCGGCATTGATGCCTCTTCCTCCAGCTTTTCTATCTCTTCCTCCATTGAGGGGATGTCAAAGAGACCCCCTTATTTCAATTATCTCTTCCTTCATCGCTTCAGCTTCCTGCTTGAACTGTTCAAGTTCAACCAATCCAATCACTCTCCTCTTACTAAGGTAAGGGGACACACCCTCCTAATGCATTCATAAACGTCTAGGGAATGTCCCCTTTATCTTCCGCAGCACTTCTTATACTTCTTTCCACTCCCGCAAGGACAAGGTTCATTCCTTCCAACCTTGGTCTTCCTAGTGGTCAATACTGCTCCTGCAACTGATGAGCGTTCCTCTGTAGGTTTCGCTACATGTTCCCTCTGAAGCATATTTTCCAGCCTGACATGCATAAGAGCAGTTATGGTATCGCGCTGTATAGCTCTTATCATCTCCTCGAACATTTCATAACCTTCGAACCTGAATTCCACCACAGGGTCCCTCTGTCCATATGCTCTCAGGCCTATACCATGCCGCAGTTGATCCATATCATCGATATGGTCCATCCACTTCTGGTCGACCATCCTGAGCATGATTATCCGCTCAATGTCACGCATTCTTTCCGGACCAACTTCCTGCTCCTTGGCCTTGTAGGCTTTTTCCGAAGCCTCAAGGACAATGCTCCGGAGCTCAGCCTTATCAAGACTCTCCATCTCTTCCCGGGAAATCCGGAGTATCCCCTGCTGCAGGAATATGGATTCAAAACCCTCTACCAATCCCTTTATGTCCCACATATCAGGCAAGTCAGCCTCACCTGTATACCGGGCAACAAGGTTATCCACAACCGCTTCACGCATTTTGGAAATTGGTTCTGTAAGGTCCATCCCGTCGAGAACCATTCTCCTCTGCCTGTATATAACTTCCCTCTGCTTGTTCATTACATCGTCAAACTGAAGAACATGCTTTCTTATACTGAAGTTTCTGCCTTCAACCCTTCTCTGTGCATTCTCAATAGCACCTGAAAGCATGCGGTTTTCTATTGGCATATCCTCTTCAAGACCAAGAGTATTTACAACACCCAATATTCTATCAGAACCAAACAGCCTCATCAGGTCATCATCAAGGGAAATAAAGAACCTGGATTCACCGGGGTCACCCTGACGCCCAGAACGTCCCCTCAACTGATTATCAATACGCCTGCTCTCGTGCCTTTCGGTACCAATAATCTTGAGTCCTCCGGCCTCCACAACCTTCCTACGCTCTTCCTCGGCCGCCTCCTTGAATTTTATATAATACTTCCTAAAAGTTTCTCTTGCTTCCAGAACAGCCTCATCTGTTGTATCGTTATACCCTGTAGACTCTATTATGAGCCATTCTTCAATTCCGCCTTTCCTCATTTCCTGTTTTGCAAGAAATTCAGGATTACCACCCAGCACAATATCGGTACCACGTCCAGCCATATTTGTAGCTATGGTAACCGCCCCATATTTTCCTGCCTGCGCAATAATCTCAGCTTCTTTTTCATGGTACTTGGCATTCAGAACTTCGTGTTTGATGCCCCTCTTCTTGAGCATATCGCTTAAAAGCTCAGATTTTTCAATTGAGATTGTACCGACTAGCACAGGCTGGCCTTTTTCATGGGCTTCAACTATTTCATTCACTACAGAATTAAACTTTCCTTTTTCGTTTTTGTAAACAACATCAGCTTGGTCAACTCTTACCATTGGCATGTTTGTCGGTATCTCAATGACATCCAGCTTGTATATCTGCCTGAACTCATCCTCTTCGGTCCTAGCAGTACCGGTCATACCGGCAAGCTTATTAAACAACCTGAAGTAATTCTGGAAGGTAATTGTCGCCAAGGTCTTACTTTCCCTCTCAACCTTGACACCCTCCTTGGCTTCTATGGCCTGGTGAAGGCCGTCGCTGTACCTCCTGCCGAACATTAGCCTTCCGGTAAATTCATCGACGATAATTACTTCACCGTCTTTGACAACATAGTCCTTATCTCTCTTGAATATTCCATGAGCTTTCAATGCCTGGTTCACATGATGTGAAACTGTCAGGTTTTCAGCATCAGCAAGGTTCTCAAGCCCAAAGAACTGCTCAACCTTCTTAACACCTCTGATAGTCAGGGATGCTGAATGGGCCTTTTCATCGACGATATAGTCATATTCATCGTTCTCGTCATCATCCAGCTTCTTGTCGTCTGACTCTGCAATCACCTTGCGCTTCATCTTACGCACTAACATATCAGCCTTCTTATACAGGTCGGTTGACTTCTCGGCTGTACCCGAGATTATCAGCGGTGTTCTGGCTTCATCAATGAGTATGCTGTCAACCTCGTCAATTATTGCATAGTTCAGTTCTCTCTGAACCATTTCCTCTTTGTATATCGCCATATTATCCCTGAGGTAATCAAATCCGAACTCATTATTGGTAACATAAGTTATATCACAGTTATATGCGGCTCTTCTTTCCTCAGGTGAAAGGCCATGCACAATAAGCCCAACACTCAGACCAAGGAAGTTATAAATTTTACCCATCCATTCACTGTCTCTTTTGGCCAGGTAATCGTTAACCGTAACTACATGAACCCCTTTTCCTTCAAGTGCATTGAGATAAACCGGCAGGGTTGCAACAAGCGTCTTACCTTCACCTGTCTTCATTTCCGATATCCTTCCCTGATGAAGGACGATACCGCCTAAAAGCTGTACCCTGAAGTGTCTCATACCAAGCACTCTTTGCGAAGCTTCTCTTACAACTGCAAAAGCCTCAATTAATATATCATCCAGAGTTTCCCCGTTCTCCAGTCTCTCTTTAAACTCTATGGTCTTGTTTCTGAGCTCCTCATCGCTTAACGCTTGTATGGAGGATTCTATTTCATCAATATCCTCCACCATCCACATTATTCTTTTTATCTCTCTTTTGCTATATGAACCAATTACTTTTTCTATTAACGACTTTATCACACAAAATACCCCCTTTTGGCTCACATTATTGTATCACTTGGTGCTTTTATATTCAACAGTATATTCAACTAAAAAATAGGCCTGGTTCAGCCTGTCTTTAAATAATTCCAGATACCTATTCAAATGATACCCTGGGCCTGTATTCATACCCCATGAACTAATGTAAAATATAATCAGGGGCTGATTTTATGTTAACCAACAATAACGCTCAGGCCATCATTGAGTATCTGTTTGTGGTATCAATAATTACTATTTCTCTGCTTACAATGCTTTTACTGTCACAAGATATTCTAGTTACACTTTATGAGCGAATATGGTCTTCAATCACAGGTATATGAGTGGTATGACAGTGGGGACGGTTCTTGATTAA
>JAWLGL010000184.1:0-4075 GCA_041685035.1 Clostridia bacterium | reverse complement strand
TTTTTTTTCTACGGGTTTGACTTCCTTGCCTTCAACATAAACCTTATCCTTACCAGGGATCACTTTTACTCCCAGCTCGGTGGTGGTCTTTCCATTTAGCATAACCCTTCCCTGGACAATGAGTTCCTCGCTTTTTCTGCGCGAAGCAACACCACACTCGGCAAGGTATTTCTGAAGCCTGATTTCTGCAGACATTTCCTATCTCTCCTGTTTTTCGTAAAAACCGAATTATATTTTAGCATACTTATTTATGTTTGATAAGTGGTATGTAAAACATTTTATAAAAGAAAAAAGGGATTCTCATCCCTTTAGGTTCTATCTATTTCTACTTCAGAAGTATTATATTCTTATTATACCTGTTATCAATCCTATCCTTGTGTTTGATTGGTATTGTAAAGGTCTCCCTATCTCCATCGCTAACGTACCTTTCAGATGGATTCTTGTCAAAGTGGTCAAGCCAGTAATACATATCGCCCCAGACAGGCTTTTGTCCCATAGCCCTTATCCTTGGAAGCTGTAAAAAATCAATGTTTTTATCCAATGGTGATGGAGCAGGGTTGGAACCCACCAGAAGGATTACCCTGTTGTGGTACTTAACCCCCTCATATTCGCCTTTCTCAACATACTCCGGAAACTTCTTCGAGGTTATGCCTAGCGGCAGAGCCAGCTGGTCCACAACGTAACCTGGAAGCATTTCCTGAGTTTTCTTCACATGTCCGCCTATCTCTTTCTGTATCCCTTCCGGTGTATTAATTTTACTCAGGTTGGGATGATTTACAGTATGATTGCCAATTTGAAAACCCTTGTCCACAAGATACTTAAGCCTTTCCTGCGGGGTACCCTGTCCATGGAAAAAGCCTGTATGGTTAATAAAGAACGTACCCTTCAATGGAAAATCAGGGTGGGTTCTGCTGAATTCCTCCATAATACCAACTGCCGACCTGGGATTAGCCACAAGTGTGCCGGCCTGCTCTATCAGGTTGAACTGCCCGGAAGTACCGTCATCAAAAGTAAATATAACCGGTGTGTGCCCAGCAGGCACATCTATATTTCCTTCAATATAATCCCTTAGATTTACTGGCCTGTATCCTTTATCGTACAAAGTCTGAAGGTCTTTCCTGAAATTTTCAAAGGAACGTGTCCACTCATTAGTTTCCTTCTCAACGAATTGATGGTACATAAGTACCATGACTTTCCCCATCTCATTATAATCGACTTTCAAAACATTATCTTTTTCTATAACTTCTCCTTTTGCAGGAGGCGGTACCTCACGCTGCTGGCCAGGAGCATTACTCTGGGGCTGGTTCTCCGGTTTAAGTTTGTCCGGGCTGGGCTGTTGGCCTTGCGTACACGAAACCAGCAGCAGGCAGGAAAATGTAATTAAAGCCATTTTAATCTTGTTCACCATATGTATCTATCTCCTTTTAATAACATGATGTTGTTTAACTATTAAAGGGAAAAGACGGACACCGACTTCCAAATTTATTAGGAGGGTATAACATCCGCGAACGCTGTGCCGCGTGAAAGGTATTATTATAACGAGGATTATAATAATAAAACATCGCTACTTGACAGCTTGCATTATAAGGTTGTCCGAACCTTTTCCCTACTTAGTAATTATAGTTTAGGGAACTCATTAATTCAATTTTAAATTTATGGTATTTTATTATTATACTGTTGATTTTAGTCATACTATACATTATAATATAATCTGCTATCACAAATGCGAGAGTGGTGGAATTGGCAGACTCGCTAGATTCAGGTTCTAGTGTCCGCAAGGGCGTGTGGGTTCAAATCCCACCTCTCGCACCAAGGGTTACGGATAAATTCCGTAGCCCTTTATTTTTCAAGGAAGCACGAGAACCGTCCCCGCGCTTCCATTTATCGTTTATCAATAAATTTTTATTGATAAATAGCAAAACTAAATGTATAATTAATCCGGACTATCATTTAGGAGGTGTATAAATGGTTATTTTGGGGGAAAAGGGTCTCTCCGGCATTTTGAAGCTTTTGCTTGACCTCGTGTTTATTGGAGGAATGGGTATCTTCTTAAGCTTACCATGGTCTTTAGGGTGGTACATAGATACAACGCATGCATTGGGTCGGGAGAATTACCTTTTTTTGCTCGGTTTTCTTTACTTCACCGGGTTCTTCTGTCTGGTAATTGTAAATGAAATGAGGAAGATATTTAAGACATTGAACAGGCTGAACCCATTTATGATGGACAATGTAAGGAGCCTTAAGCGTATAGCTCCTTCTGCCTTATTGATTGCTGTGGCATATGTTGTAAAGATTATTTTTTATAATACCTTTCTAACTATAATCATAGCAATGGTATTTATCATTGGAGGCCTCTCTGCTCTTGTTTTGTCAGAGGTATTCCATCAGGCGGTAATAGTGAAGGAAGAAAACGATTTAACCATATAACGGAGGATAGATATGCCCATAATAGTAAACCTGGATGTTATGATGGCAAAAAGGAAGATTAGCTCGTCAGAGCTTGCTGCTAGGATAGATATAACCCCAGCCAATCTATCCATTCTTAAGAATAACAAGGCAAAGGCTATAAGGTTCTCAACCCTCGAGGCAATCTGCAGTGCACTGGATTGTCAGCCTGGGGACATACTTGAGTATGTGCCTGACAGCAGTGATATACAGGTGGCTTCAGACAATGAGGAAGTATGACAGTTTTTATTGAATTCAATCTATTTTTGAAGGAGGAACTTAACTATGGAACAAAATCCTGCAGTTGTTGGTCCAGATGATATTTTAAAGCGGGAGAATACATACCTGCTCATAGGATGCTTAGTCCTGGGAGTCCTTTTTAATATTCTGTTTTATGGAAAACCCTTGGGTATATCCTATCCAATCTTTATCATTGCTTTCTATTCAGTTTTACTCTGGAACTCGCGTAAAATTATTCGGTTTAAGTTTAATTTCGCTTGGTTGCTAAGCATCCCTATACTGATGCTCACTTTTACATACTTTTTATTCTCAAACCCAATATTCCGTTTCTTTAACTTCCTGGCAGTTCCTATTCTTATATTTGTGCAGACAACACTACTGGCAGGCAGCAACAAGTATATATGGCATACACCAGGGTTCCTGATTGACATTCTTAATAGTATGTTTATTAAGACATTCGGCTTCCTGTCAAAGCCGTTTGAACTAATATCCAGCATAATTATTCCAAAAGGCAAGTCAAAAAAATATGCAGTGATTGGCAAGGTATTTGCAGGCCTATTGATATCTCTTCCATTGTTATTAATCATATCGGCTCTTCTTTCTTCTGCTGACAAAGTCTTTGAAACTTGGGCCGGAAATTTATTCAATTACTTATCTGAAATCAATATTTTTGAGTTTATCGTCAGATTAATAGTTATTTTTATAGTAAGCGTTATATCGTTCAGTTATATTTGGGGGTTAATAAACAAGAGAAAGTCCGGTGAGGCAGTTGAAAGTGAATTACCACTTAAGGGAGTGCTGGATCCGATTATTGCCTTGACGGTTGTTTTTCTGATAAGTGTTGTTTATATTACCTTTGTAGTAATACAGTTTGCATATCTTTTTGGAGGAACAAACCTTGCACTTCCTCCTGATTTTACTTATTCCGAATATGCCAGAAGGGGTTTCTTCGAACTGGTTGCGGTAACCTTACTGAATTTAGGCATCCTATTACTGAACATAAGCTTTACCAGGGAAGACGGAAAAGTGATTAACCTGTTAAACCAGATATTGAATTCGATACTTATTGTCTGCACAATGATTATGCTTTACTCAGCCCATTACAGGATGTCATTATATGAAGCTGTCTATGGATTTACCTACCTGAGAATACTGACACATGCATTCATGGTATTTATATTTGCCCTGCTTGCTTCAGCCATGTTCAAGGTATGGCGCCAGAAAGTTTCGCTGATTAAGGCATATGCAGTTATTGCATTGATTGCATATACTACAATTAACTACATCAATATTGATGTAATAATAGCAAAGGAAAACATCAAGAGGTACAATTCGAAGGTCAGTAGTATAGATGCAGCTTATCTGACACATTTATCGCATGATTCAGTCC
>JAWLGL010000183.1:0-4103 GCA_041685035.1 Clostridia bacterium | reverse complement strand
ATCCAGTACAAACTATGGAAGATATTAATATAGCATCATTTATAGAAGTGCTAAGGAACGATTTTCCAAACAAGCAGATTATTTTATCTACACATGAGACTGACAAGGAAAATTATATATTATACAAATTTTTAAAATACAACCTGAAAGGTCAATCGTTTAATGTGAAAGATAATATGTACTAATCTACATCAGAAAATTGGAGCATAGTAATTCTGATGGAATTTAGGGTATATTTGTTGTAAAATAAAAATGTACAAAGTTGCAAGTTTAAAATGTATATTGTTGCAAATGGAAAATGTACAAAGTTGCAAAATCCATTGCAGGCATAAACCATAACATATATCCTTGTATCTGACTAAAGAATGCAAGGAGGAAAGGATCATGCTTACAATGGACAAGATACATGATATCAGATTCCGATTCTTCGTGAAAGGGGAGAATATAACCCAAATTGCAAAATCAATGCAGTTGGATCGAAGGACGGTAGAGAAATATGTTGATATGTCTGACTTCAATGAACCAGAACCTAAACCAGCATCAGAACAACGATTCTGCCCAAAACTAGAAGCCTACAAGCCTATCATTGATAAATGGCTTGACGAGGACAAACAGGCACCGCGCAAACAGCGGCATACAGCAAAAAGGGTATTTAACCGCCTTAGAAAAGAAGTCAGTGGATTTAACTGTTCATACAGGACGGTTGCTTCATACTATGCTGTAAAGCATAAGGAGATTTTCAATGGCGTCAAGAGTGGCTTCCTCCCGTTAGAGCACAGCCCAGGTGAAGCACAAGTCGATTTTGGCGCAGCCGATTTTTATGAAAACGGCAAACGGATATCCGGAAAATATCTGGAAGTATCATTTCCACACAGTAATAAAGGCTACATGCAGCTGTTCTACGGCGAAAACATGGAATGCCTTCTAGAAGGGCTGGATGCTATCTTCAGGCACATTGGCACTGCGCCCAGGGAGGTATGGTTTGACAATACCAAAACTATCGTTACTAAAGTAATCCGTGGTGGTGGGCGTGAGACCACAGAAAGGTTTAACCGATTTCGGGAGCACTACCGTTTTCAAGCAGTGTTTATGAACCCTGGAGAGGGGCATGAAAAAGGCAATGTAGAAAACAAAGTCGGCTACCAAAGGCGTAACTTTCTTGTTCCTATTCCGCGTTTTCTTTCACTTTCTGATTACAACCGACAGCTTCTCGACATGTGTGAGGAAGATGCTAACAGAGAGCATTACCGCCACAATGAGACCATTGAGGAACGGTTCGCCGAAGACCTAAGACACTGTCACTCTCTTCCTGAAATCGAGTTTGATTTGAGCGGCAAGAAAAGTGTCACCACCAACAATTGGGGTAAATTTTATCTATATTGTCAACTTCCAGAAATTATGTGACTAAAACTCCTGCCTAAGGGTATTTCTGCAGGAGTTTTTACTTTAATATATTATTCTTCTTGATCAGCTTGTATGAACTGAAGTATCTGCTCATATGATTTATTGCTTTTCATAATAGCAGATATGAGCTCGTCACGTTTTATTGCATCGCGTTTATCCATCAAATCTTTCAGTACTGCAACCGCCGCATCATATTTCTGCTTCATCTTGATTACATCAGTCTGTGCCTTTTCAATCTTTTGTTCCAGTGTATCTAATCCAATTGCTCTTGCCATGATTCAATCATCCTTTCTTTTTTCTGATTTCCTGCCTTCCTAAGTGCTTCGCTTATTTCAGTAGCTTTGTATTTTACATATGCAACATCCACTCCAAATGCCTTAAGTATTGTTTTCTGGGCAGCTGTAACTGCATGGTCAAGTCTATATACATTGTCCAGCTGTCTTACCATCTCTATCTTCTCAAGTTCTTTTATTGCCGCAGGTACCGTCATGTAGTTCGGTCTTTTATCCAGATTTTTCATTTCTTCTTTGAGACTTGTGTATATCTTGCTTCTAATGATAAGAGCAATAAATTCAATAAATATTTTTGAGGAGGCAGATTCATCCGAATATACACAAAGACTCTTATTCCCAAGATATGACTTGTCACCACGGAATAACTTTTCAGAGACATCACGACTTTTGTACAGATTAATAGCATCTTTTGCTGTCATCTTTTCTGATGTGATAATGCAAAAATATCCGCATAGATTAATCTCACTTTCTATCACACCAGCTTTCTCCACCGGAAACAGAAAAGTTTTCTTCTCATTGTCATAGTAAAGTTCAAAATATCTCTCAAACCCTGAGCCGAAATCATATATTTCATTTGCATGACGTTTCATGAATTTCGTCATCTCATCAATCCGATTTTCTAATATATTACGCTCAGCACTCTCTTTCTCAATACTATGATATATATGAAAATATCGTTCTTTTTCATCCGTAACATACAGTTTTCTCTTTACAGTAATACCATAAACTCTGTATTCGCTGATGTTATTTATTCTCTTTTTTTCAAAAGTTCCTTTATGCTCAAGAACAAGTTGGTTTACCAAGGATGCCATCCCCTTAACCATGATGACAAAACTATAACCATACTGATCCATGTATTCAATATTTCCCTTGCTGAAGTAGCCACGATCAAGTATAAAACCTATTTTTTTATACCCATATCCATTTGCTTTATCCAGCATAAATTGAAGCTGTGACACATCATTTATACTTCCGGGGTATGCTTCGTAAAAAAGGGGTTCCTTATTTCTGGTATCATAAGCAATTGAATAATTAAAAATCGGAGCTCCCTGATCCACCTTAGCCTTGCCATATTCAAGCATTTCTATTTCTCCAGCCTGGCAGTTCTTATTCGTGGAATCATAGGATATATATATCTTTTCCCTGTGATCTTTTGATTCGTTCCAGGAATTTAAGAAACCTATGCTCTGGTCATCTGTTATGTTTCTGAAAAAATCAGATACTTTTGAATCACTGTATATCCTCATATCTTGAGTAAATAATGCATGATTATATGCATAATCAGGATAGTACTGGGCTGCGTTACTTTCGGTAATAATGGAATAGGCTGCCAAATCTAAAAATAATCCTATATCCTTTTCATTAAAATACTGGCTGAGTATACTTGGGATTCCGCTGTCTCGTATAAGTTTTTGCAGAACTATATATGTTCCTGCTCGCAAACAGCTGCTTCTTAACGTCCTATCTTTTTCTTCAGGAAGATCTACCTCTGGGAAAAACTTCAAGTAATTCTGATTTGGCTGCATCGTAAGAGGATCGGCTTTGGACTGTTTACCAATCATTGCTCTTTTTGCATTCGTAAACTTTCTTTGTGGATCATAAATTCTATCATACTCATAGTAAACATAGCATGAATTATCCCTTTTTCTGTATGTAATTTTGCCTTTCACTTCTGGTATCTTAACTAAAAAATCGAGGTACATTTCAACCCTCCTTTATAGTAACATATGTGACTAAATATAGTATAACATAAAGCCCGTATTTGTGCAAGCAAATCCGCAAAAATACAGGCTTTACCGATTGTTTTTTTATTTAGTCACATTTTTTTCTGGAAGTTCACAATAAAAATAAGATATGGAAAATCTATACTTTGGATAAGAAACATATTATTAAATTCGCATTGTTTATACAATACATGCAAATAAATAAAAAACAAATTTTTGCGTATACCGTTATCGGAATAATGTTGACATTATTCCGATAACGGTATAATATATTGATGAGGGTGCGTCGGATGTGAAAGAGCCACACCTATCGAAGGACATTTGGCATTGGAAACCGATGATAATTTGAAGAGCCGTATGCGGGAAAACTGCACGTACGGTCAGTAGCCAATCCCTTCATGTTTAATAACTTGAAAGGAGTGTCGAGACTGTCTGCTCGACTGATTTTTCATGAAACATATGAGTTCTAAAGAAGCAAGTGAGAAATGGAAAATAAGTGATCGTCGAATTCGGGTGCTTTGCAATGAGGGGCGTATCGAAGGTCTGTGCACAACTCCCGGATCAGGTCTCCGGGCTGATAGCTGAAAGCTGACTGCTGATAGCTTCACTGATCACTAAAAACTAACGACTGATAACTATTCTGCCATGCCAACACTTATTGCTGATTGTGGAAGCTCCTGGA
>JAWLGL010000182.1:0-4142 GCA_041685035.1 Clostridia bacterium | reverse complement strand
TAATGTTAATTTAATTTTTATTCCCCGAAGGAAGGGATCGTTTACCATCAGATTTAACCTGCTTTTTTCCTTTTTTAACCTTTATTCTTATTTCTTCCGAATCAGGGACTTTGGTAACCTTAATGGTATCACCCGCTTCCAGGGCTGATTCGATTATAACCTCTGCCATTGGGTCTTCAAGGTATTTCTGAATAGCCCTTTTCAGCGGCCTTGCTCCATACTGTGTGTCAAAACCCTTTTCAGCAATAAGATCCTTCGCCTCATCTGTAAGCTCTATCTTATAACCAAGTGAGAGTATCCTGTCAAACAGTCCTTTCAGTTCAATATCAATAATTGAATGAATGCTTTCCTTTGATAATGATTCAAACAGTACAACATCATCAATCCTGTTAAGAAACTCGGGAGCAAAGGTCTTATGCAGGGCTTTCTGTATCACACTCTTGGTATAATCATCCCTGGCAGCCTTTCTGCTGCTTGTCTCGAAGCCCACGCCGTGTCCAAAGTCCTTCAGCTGGCGCGTACCTATATTACTTGTCATTATTACTATGGTATTCCTGAAGTCAACCTTTCGTCCGAGACTGTCGGTTAGCTGTCCTTCATCCAGAAGCTGCAGCAGAATATGGAAAATATCAGGATGCGCCTTTTCTATTTCATCAAGCAATACCACAGAATATGGTCTTCTTCTTACTTTCTCTGTGAGCTGTCCGCCTTCTTCATAACCCACATATCCCGGAGGTGCGCCCACCAGTCTGGATACGGCAAATTTTTCCATGTATTCGCTCATATCAACCCTGATGAGGTTATCGGCACTGTCAAAAAGGAACTGTGCCAGCACCTTGGCAAGGTGTGTCTTACCAACACCGGTAGGGCCAAGGAAGATAAATGTACCGATAGGTTTATTCGGATCTTTCAGTCCGGCCCTGTTTCTCTGTATAGCCCTTACTACTTTCTTGATAGCATCATCCTGGCCAATAAGGCTTTCTGTAAGCTCATCGCCCATCTTAAGCAGACGGTTACCTTCCGTCTGTGCAATACGTTGCACAGGGACACCGGTCATCATGGCTACTACTTCGGCAACCTTTTCATCATCAACAGTTTCTCTGTTTTGTGCAAGATCAGACTCCCATCTTTTCTTTTCCGCCTCTATCATGTCCTGCATCTCCTTTTCCTTATCCCTGAAGCTTGCTGCCCTCTCAAAATTCTGATTCTTCACAGCATCCATCTTATCTTTCCTGGTCTCATCAAGCTGTTCCTCAAGCTGAAGTATCTTCTCCGGTACCACAATATTGGATATATGAACCCTTGAACCGGCTTCATCCATGGCATCAATAGCTTTATCAGGCAGATGGCGGTCTGTTATATACCTGTTGGTCAATTTCACGCAGGCATCAATGGCTTCATCTGTATAATATACATTATGATGATCTTCGTACCTGTCTTTAATATTATTCAGGATGTTTACCGTCTCATCAATTGAAGTAGGCTCCACCATCACTTTCTGGAAACGTCTTTCAAGGGCACCATCTTTTTCTATATGCTGCCTGTACTCGTCCAGTGTTGTGGCACCGATACACTGTATCTCACCCCTGGCCAGTGCAGGCTTCAGCATATTGGCAGCATCAAGTGATCCCGCTGCACCGCCGGCACCAACAATGGTATGTATCTCATCAATAAAGAGAATGATATTATCATTTTTTGCAAGCTCGTTAAGTATTGCTTTCATCCTCTCTTCAAACTGTCCCCGGTACTTTGTCCCTGCAACAATAGAAGCCATATCAAGGGTAACAACCCTTTTACCAAAAAGGACCCTTGAAACTTTCTTTTGCATAATCCTCAGGGCCAGTCCTTCAGCAATAGCTGACTTCCCAACGCCAGGATCACCAATCAGCACGGGATTATTCTTTTTGCGTCTTGATAATATCTGTGCCAGCCTTTCTATTTCCCTTTTCCGGCCTATAACAGGATCCAGTCTGTTCTCCTCGGCAGCCTTTGTCAGGTCAATACCGAAATTATCAAGAACAGGTGTGTCGGAAGATGGTTTCGCCGATAGTGAAGATGATCCGGGCTGTCCTTTACCCTGGTTGCCCCTGGCAAAGCCGGTGTCCTCATCTTCATCTTCCCTTGGGAAATCTGACCGTGGCAATGGGTTCTCTGTTTCAGCTACCTGTCTGACAACCTGGTAATCAACATTCAGCTCGGACAAAAATTTAGTTACAAAAGAATTCTCTTCCTTAAGAATTGCCAGAAGCAGATGTTCAGTATCTATAACATCACTCTTCAGGGCCTTTGCCTCAAGATGAACAAGTTTTAATACCCTTTCCGTACTTTTCAGCAGTGGCAATATATCATTTTCAGATATCTTTACAGGATTATCAACTCTTATGCTCCTTTCCAGGGAGCCTTTCAACATACTCAAATCAACACCCTGGTTAACGAGTATATCAACAGCAAGGCCTTCTCCATCCCTTAAAATACCAAGCAGAATGTGCTCGGGACTGATATGACTGTTACCAAGTCTTATAGCTTCTTCCTTGCTGATCTGGTAGGTCATATACGGCATATCACCAACTATGTACGCTGTGGGTGCTCCTTTTCTTACAGCTTTTGCATGCTCAATCATTATATCCATTTTAACCGGAAGTGTTGAATCATAGCCAAGAACTGTCATGCCAAGCGAATCGCCTACGAGTATGATATCTATTCCTGCTCTTTCTTCAAGCAAGGCAGTAGGATAATCATATGCTGTAAGCATTGTAATCATTTCGCCCTTTTCATTCTTTTCCTGCAATGTACTGATGGTAATCTTTTTTCTTTCCATAGGTCTGACCTCCCAAAAATAATATTCAGAATAATAGTTATTACAGTTCCCAATAATTATGCATTTTTAAAGTGTACGATAATGTAGTATGCATATTATTATTGTCGTGATTATATTATAACATAATTTATCAGGATTTCAACAGTTTTTGTTCATATAACTATTATTATTCATATAACTTAGCTCATATTGTTATTTCATATTACCTGCTACACGATGTTTCACTTAGAAATGAAAATGGAGTATTTTAAGAGATAGCTCCTGAATACTCCATTTTATAGTTAACCGCCATGTTACAGCTTCACTTTTATATAATATTATCCGCTTTATCTGATATTATCAATTTGGTATACAATCATCCGTTTGCCAGAATATCTATTCCCTTTCAAAAACAACGACATCATAATCTTTAAGTACAGAGATATTAACCATAGCATAACCGTCAGTTATCTGCACTTCCAGTTCCTGCCTGTTTGAAAGCAGATATGCCTTTTTTGCCTTGATTCCGCTGCTTACACTGATACCTGCTTCTATACCGTATAAAGGTATTAATTCATCGAAGAATCTCCAGCCTCCTGTAAGATTAATCAGATGTACCATATGCAGGTTATCTTTTTCACGGGATGATATAAGCAGTGTCTTCGGTCCTTTTATTCTAACCGGTGTGGCTTCCTTTTCACAATACTTTACAGCGTTCCCGAGTACGGTCTTATAATCCGCATATCCCAGCTGCCAGAAGCTTTTACCCATTTCTCCCGGGAAATATACAATCTTGCCTTTTGTACTGTCATTCTCCTCTGACACAAGCATCATTGGCCAGTTATCGCTTTCCCTCAGAGGATAGGAAAAACCTTCGGGAAACACCTGGAATGCCTGTCCCAGGGTCATAGGAACAACTGGCTTTTTTGCATTAGCTTCTACTTTGCAGAATTTTCCGTTTGCAGGTATCAGAGTTGTATCTCCGATATCTTTAAAAAACACACTATTTATATATGTAGGCACAAGATTCATGTAATTCTGGCTATACAACCCGTTGTCTATTGTGTCAGCTTTGTCCGTAGCTTTCCAGTCAGCGCCAAAAAGCTCTGAAAGCAGGAAGTTCTCTCTCCTGAAGCCAAACTCATCATAAAGTGAAGTTTCAAATGTGGCAATAAGGCTTCCGCCCAGGTCTACGTATTCCTTTAGCCCGGCTGCCTGCTCTTCCGACATGCACGCAACATTTGGCAGTATAACAACATCATACTTTTCCCGCATTTCAGGCTTAAACCTGCGTGAGGATATTATATCAAAGGGTATGTGCAGCTCCTGGAGGGCCTGTTCTATC
>JAWLGL010000181.1:0-4160 GCA_041685035.1 Clostridia bacterium | reverse complement strand
GAATCCTGTTTGTCCGATAACTAACCGCCACTAAGATTCAAGCTTCAATATTATAGATAAGTGGCGATAAGTTCCTGGATAACGGCTTCTAAGTTTCAGGCGTAGAAAAACACTCCACCTGAATCTAAGAATCCTGTTTGTCGAATTATACATAGGCTTGAAGATTTTTAAAAAGAAGTGTAGAATATATCTGTGATATAAGTTCTACCTACGTATATTCAGTCCGAGGTAATATTTCCCACAATTCTATACTTTAATTTACCTGTTATTATGCAGTTTAATAAATACTAAGGAAAGGATGGGTCTAATGGAAAACGAACTGTTGAACAAGTACGGCTGGGCAATTCAAAATGTAGAAATGCTTATATGGGTAGCATCAGTGCTTGCCCTGGGTTTGATAATCTTCTTTGTGTTCAATGTACTGAGACAGGCAAAAGGAACTTCCAAGATGCAGGAAATAGCACTGGCTATAAGGGAAGGTGCAATGGCGTTCCTGCATAGGCAGTATGAGACCATAGGGTTTCTGTCCATCGTAGTTGCTGGAATACTCTGGTTGGCGACCCGAGACCACCATACGCCTATTGCCTTTATAACGGGGGCAATCTGTTCTGCAGTTTCAGGATATATCGGCATGTTTGTTGCAGTTAATGCAAACATCAGGGCTGCGTCAGGTGCTCAGCATAGTTTGGACAAGGCTTTGAGGATATCTTTTAGAGGGGGAGCAGTTACTGGACTGTCTGTAACCACCTTGAGTCTTGTAGGAGTTGCAGGCCTTTTCTACCTGTTTGGTGGAGGCAGCGGGAATGAACAGGCTGTATTGCATGCTCCACACCTGATTATAGGATTTGGTTTCGGAGCGAGCTTCGTGGCTCTCTTTGCACAGCTTGGTGGAGGGATATATACAAAGGCCGCGGATGTAGGTGCTGACCTTGTGGGTAAGGTTGAAGCCGGTATACCAGAGGATGACCCCAGAAATCCGGCGGTTATTGCCGACCTTGTCGGGGATAATGTCGGTGACTGTGCAGGCCGTGGAGCTGACTTGTTTGAATCCACTGCGGCAGAGAATATTGGAGCAATGATATTGGGTATCGCTCTGTTTCCGGTATTTGGTGTTTACGGAATCCTATTCCCGCTTGTAGCCCGTGCAGCTGGAATAATAGCCTCTATGGTTGGAATGTTTTTCATAAAAGCCAGAGAAAATGAAGATCCGATGAGAGCACTTAACCGAGGTTACCTTGTGACCACCCTGGTCGCAGCTATGCTTCTGCTTCCGATATGTTATATCATGTTGGGTGGACTGGACGGAACAAGCCATTATCTGAATTTCTATGGATGTGCAATTATTGGTCTTCTTTTAAGCTTTGTATTTGTTTTCATCACCCAGTACTATACCTCGTATGATTTCAGGCCAGTAAAGGATATTGCAAAAGCATCTGAAACCGGCCCGGCTACTAATATTATTATGGGTTTGGCTGTTGGTATGGAAAGTACTGCTCTGCCTGTACTGTTTATATCTGGAGCTATATTTGGCTCATACCACCTAGGAGACATGACTGGTCTTGTCAATGGAGGTCTCTATGGAACTGCTGTAGCTACCATGGGTATGCTGGCAACTTGTGCGTATATACTTGCAATGGATACCTTCGGACCAATAACCGATAATGCAGGTGGAATTGTAGAAATGTCGGATGCACCCGAAGAAATCAGAAAGAGGACGGACAGGCTGGATGCATGTGGAAATACCACAAAGGCACTGACTAAGGGGTATGCCATCGGAAGTGCTGCCCTTGCTACTTTCCTTCTGTTCTCGGCATATATTGAGGAAGTAATGAGAATACTGAACATCGACCTGAGTAAAGGTTTCCCGGTAGATATAGGTAAGCCGGAGGTATTTATCGGTGCCTTTATAGGTGCTATGATAGTATACCTTTTTAGCTCAACAGCCATCAAAGCAGTTGGACGTGCAGCCCAGTATGTAATCATGGAGGTTAGAAGGCAGTTTAAAGAAAAGCCGGGTATTATGGATGGTACCGAAAGGCCTGATTACGGTAAGTGTGTTGATATTGTTACTGCCGGTGCACTTAAAGAAATGGTGCTGCCGGGTATAATTGTCATAGTTGCACCTATAATGGTTGGAATAATTCTGGGTGCAGAAGCTGCAGCAGGATTCCTCATGGTAGCTACAATATCCGGTATTATACTGGCATTATTCCTGAATAATGGCGGAGGAGCCTGGGACAATGCCAAGAAGTATATTGAGTTGGGTAACCATGGAGGAAAGAACTCGGAAGCTCATAAAGCCGGAGTCGTCGGCGATACAGTGGGTGACCCGTTCAAGGATACGGCAGGACCGTCACTACACGTGCTTATTAAGCTGATAAGTACTATAACCTTGGTGCTGGCAGGACTGTTTGTAGCCGGAGGAGTAAGTTAGAAGCAAACCTTTGAAGTAAATATTAAGGGAGTGAATCGTGGGATTCACTCCCTATTTATGCTTTTACGTAGTTTGATGGTAATGACACAAACATGAGATTTTGATATTATGTAAATATGTGAAAACGGAGCAAAGGAATTCTTTTTAATCCAGACTCTTCTTGAATCTTAGTGCCGCTAATGAAAGAAGTACAACCATAAAACCTAAAAGCGCAGCTACATCCGGCCAGAGGTATTTCATTCCAATTCCTTTAAGCATTATTCCCCGTACAATTTCAAGAAAGTATGTCAGAGGAATAGCATAGCTAATAGCATTGATAGCCCAAGGCATGGCTTCTCTGGGGAATATGAAGCCGGAGAGAAGAATGCTGGGAAGAAGTATTAAAAAGGTTACCTGCATAGCCTGAAGTTGGTTCTGCACAAGAGTAGATATCAGCATACCCATGGCCAGTGCAACTATGACAAACAGCAGTCCAAGTAACAGCAGAAGCGGAATGCTTCCTGCTACAGGTACCTGAAACCACCAGGTGCCGAGAATAAACGTAACCAGAAAGCCGAAATACCCTATCAGTATATAAGGTATCATTTTTCCGAGAATTAGTTCAGGAGACTTTATTGGTGTTACAATAAGCTGCTCAATGGTGCTCCTTTCCTTTTCCCTGACCAGCGCGAAGGCTGTAAGCATTATGGTTATATTCTGAAGTATCAATCCAATCAGACCGGGAATATTGAAGGTTGTACTTTCCATATTAGGGTTATACCAAACCTTGGTGCTTAAATCAATTCCAGGAGCGTGGGCGGCAGGATTTGCCCCCATTTTCAATAAGTACTTCTGCTTTTCAGAGAGGGAATACATCTGGGAAACCAGTACACCGGAGTTTAAAGCTGTACGTGCTGTAGTCGGGTCACTTCCGTCAATGAGAAGCTGGGTTTGGGGAGTGTTATTCTGTTTGAGGTTTTTTGTATAATCTGCAGGAATAATCAGGCCTGCTTTTGCCTTACCGCTTTCGATAAGTTCGAAAAGCTCAGATTCAGAGAGCACGTAGTATTGAGGCACAAAATAAGAGGATACCTTGAATTTATCTATATATTCCCTGCTTTCCTGGGTCTTGTTCTGGTCAAACACAGCCATGGGTATATTATCTACTTCAGGCTTTACTGCATATCCGAACAGTACCAGAAGCATAATAGGCATCACTATAGGCAAACGCAGGCTGAATTTGTCCCGAATCACCTGTATGAATTCCTTCTTCATAATGGCAAGGAAGCGTTGAGCATTCATTAGGATTCCTCCTCATGCCTTTTTAAAAACTTTATCTGTTCGAAAGAGGAGCTGATTTTGCTGTGGGTTACTTCCTCAACGAATTTTATGAAGATGTCTTCAAGGTTGTCTGCTTTATGATCCTCAATCAACTGTTTGGGCGGTGCAATCTCCAGCAGGCTGCCGTTGAAAATAAAACCTACTTCGTCACAGCTTTCAGCTTCATCCATATAATGGGTTGTGACGAAAATGGTTATTCCCTGATGTGACAGTTCATGGATTATTTGCCAGAAGACTCTCCTTGATACCGGGTCAACTCCTGCTGTAGGCTCATCCAGTATTAGCAAATGAGGCTTATGGATAAGTGAACATCCTAAAGCCAGTCTTTGTTTCCACCCGCCTGAAAGAGTTCCGGCCAGTTTCTTTTCTTTTCCTTCAAGACCAGCCATTATAATGAGCTCTTTCT
>JAWLGL010000004.1:14640-23876 GCA_041685035.1 Clostridia bacterium | reverse complement strand
ATATACACAGGAAAGGACAAAAGTAGAATGAGGGCATAACCAATCAATTCATTCTTTGTAACACAGTACTCGTCCAAGAGCCGGTCAAAGAATCTACCGAATGATTTTATATTATGTATAGTTGGCTTCAGCATCCTCACCACCTGAAAAGCTGCCAAGCAGGTATTCTGTTTGACACAACTCAATTATTAACAGTAAATCTGAATATACTGACTTGCAGAATGTGTATTTTACATAATTTTGTATAATAATATTATATCAGAATTGTATTACTTGTCCAAGAAAGAAACTGAATCCCTTTCAAAATTTTGATTGAATATTTGATATCCTAATTCACAAAATAATACTGCATCAAACAAAATAAAAGGAACAATTTAAGGAGAGATATTTATGTTGAGACGAGAAGGAACAACAGCTACCATTGTAGGTGTAATAGTTTCGCTTATCGGCTATTCTCTTTTGGGCACCACACCTGTTTGGGGTGCAGGTATACTCGGATTCGGTCTTGCACATGTCGTGCTGGGTGTCATAGACCTGGTACAAACAAATCAAACCAAAACACAGCAACAGGACTAACATCTAATAGGGGAGTTCTTCCCCTTATTTTTACATATTACAGTAAGTCTGCAGTTTAGAAATAATATTACCTGGAGGAAACAAAATGGCAAAAAAATCCTTGATTCTGAAACAGCAAAGGGTATCAAAATATAAAACCAGAAATTATAACCGATGCAAGCTGTGCGGCAGGCCACACGCATATTTACGGAAATTTGGGGTCTGCAGAATATGCTTCAGAGACCTTGCCCATAAGGGCGCTATACCAGGGGTACGAAAAGCCAGCTGGTAATATGGTCATATTGAGGCCTGTAGTAAGGAGGAGTTTCAAATAGGACTTGGTTATGCATGCTTAAATCTTAGTCTAAAAACAAAATTTAAAGATGTAATATTAAAAACGCTGGAAAAATTGAGCCTGACAAGCAGGATTGAAAAACTGAATTCAATTTCGCTCAGCAATATTAGCCAGATAGATGAAATAATTAAATTCAACAATGAAAACAACATAGAATTATACCGGATTCCAACCAATCTGCTTCCCTTCCCCACTCACCCTATCACAAAGGAATGGAACTGGAGGCAAATACTTCAGCCCTGTTTCGAATATACAGGTAATCTTGCCAGAAAAATGGGAATAAGAATATCTTTTCATGCAGACGAATATACAATAGTTAACAGCCCGATTGAAAGGGTCTTTACAAATTCAGTAGACAGTCTGGTTTACCTGGCTGATGTATTGGATATGATGAGGCTTGACAGCAATATAGTTATTCATGTAGGTGGCGTATATAAGGATAAAGAGGCCTCTCTGGAAAGGTTTGTGGAAAATTTTTTCAAGCTTCCTCAGCATGTCAGGACTAAACTTATTATTGAAAATGACGATAAACAATATAGCTGGAGTGATGTACTCAAACTTTGTGAAAGGTTAAATCTGCCTCAGGTTTTGGATATTCATCACTATAAAGTGTTTAACCCTGAAGGCAAACCCTTGATAAAAGAAGAAATTAACAGGATTTTCTCCACCTGGGATACAAAAAAGCCTAAAATCCACCTGTCAAGTCCGAAAACTCAGCAAGAGCCACGTGCTCATGCCGAGTACGTAGACATTGAAGACTTTTTATGGTTTTACAAGCTGTCTGAAGGATTAGACTATGACATAATGCTTGAAGCCAAGGCCAAAGAACTGGCAGTAGTGGAGTTCAGGAACCGGCTTGCCGGCAGAGGAATTACAATATAGGATGAAAAAGATCGTAAAAAATGATATAATATAATTAAGAAGTACATCATGTGTTTCTTACTTAACCAAAAGCCTATATGATCAGCTCTGGTGAGCCACTTCAAAGCTCACAGCTCAGAGTATGCTTAAATAATTGTGGGGGGTACCTTTATTGGTACCCCTACCAACCTTTCATAGAGTAAAATTTCAGGTCAAAAATTCCTCCAGTGCATTTATATCCTTTATAGTTATGGTATCCCTATCAAAGTCAATCAGCCCGTCCTCCTTCATTCTTATAAGTTCCCTCGATAGTGACGGTCTTTGTACACCCAGATACTCTGCCATGTTTTGTCTGGTTATTGGGACTTTAAGTATATTGCTTTTTTGTTTTTCATACATTTCCATAATAAAGCTGCATATCTTGTGCCGGAGTGTCTCATAAGAAAGCTCCCTCACTTTCCTGCTGAGCATCAGTATCCTTTCAGACAGTACTTCCATGAATCTCTCCAGCACGGACGGATAGCTGCTGCATAGTGCAATAACATCCCTCCTGCTTATGTGCATAATCTTTGAATCTGTCATAGATACAATGGTTGAAGGATACCTGTGAAGCTTTGAAAATATTATAGCCTCTCCAAATATACTTCCTTGATTCAGCCTTGTCAGCACAACTGTCTTCCCCGACGCATATGTCTTACGTACCTCAATGTACCCTTCAAGTACTATCCCGAGTGAAGTGCACTCTTCCCCTTCATGGGCAATAATCCCTTCCTTCCCGAATGAATTAACCCTGTATTCTACTCTATTGAGCACATTTACAACTTCCTTAACGTCCATATTATTGAATAATACACAGTTTCCAAGCCTTTCAGTCAAACCCTTCATAAAATCACCTTAAAAAATTTTATTCGGTAACATATGTTACATACTTTCTGTCTTAATTCTAATAGAATTAAACTAGAAGTCAAGCTTGATGCTTAAAAACTGATTATTATATATTCTTTCAAGGAGGTATTTTTTATGAAAAGAAAAATTATTAAGATAAATGAAGATAAGTGTAACGGCTGTGGACTTTGTGCGGATGCCTGTCATGAAGGAGCCATCGAACTGGTGGATGGTAAGGCAAGGTTGGTAAGTGACAAGTACTGCGATGGATTGGGAGACTGTCTGCCGGCATGTCCCACAGGAGCTATTGATATCATCAAAAGAGAAGCTGAAGCTTACGATGAGGAAGCTGTAAAGGCAAAGAAGGATGGAGTACAACAGAAGCTCCCCTGCGGCTGTCCCGGAACATTATCACAGAGGATTGAAAAGCCTGGAAAAGGCCATAATATGTGTAAGCCAAAAGAAACGAAGCACCAACCAGACCCCTGCACGTCGTCAGAACTTGTAAACTGGCCTGTACAGTTAAAGCTGGTAAACCCAGGTGCCGAGTACCTTGAGAATTCCAACTTACTTGTAGCTGCAGATTGCACGGCTTTCGCATATGCGGGTTTTCACCGGGACTTTATTAAGGGCCATGTTACCTTGGTCGGCTGCCCCAAGCTGGATGATAACGACTACTATACCGAGAAACTTGCAGAAATCCTAGCAAGAAACAATATCAAAAGTATAACGGTGGTTATAATGGAGGTACCTTGCTGCGGAGGAATGAAAAAAGCCGTCAGGGATGCAATGCTGAAGTCTCAAACCATTGTTCCATACAATGAGGTAATAATAGGAATCAATGGAGAGATAAAAATATAACTATACTTGGAGGTGTAATTTATGGATAATCAGATGTTTTGTTACCAATGTGAACAGACTGCCGGAGGAAAGGGCTGTACAAAAATCGGAGTGTGCGGCAAGGAACCGGAGGTTGCCGTCCTCCAGGATTTATTGATTCACCAGTTAAAGGGCATAGGATTCTGGGGGCAAAAGGCACTGGAAAATGGAGAAGCAATCCCAATAGAAACACACAGCTTTGTCATGAGTGCCCTCTTCTCAACACTAACAAATGTAAATTTTGAGAAGAACAAATTCGTAGAATATGTTAAAGAGGCACAGAAAATCAAAGACTGGCTCAGGGAGAAAGCCGGAGAAACCCATACTCCTATTCCCCAGCCAGCGGCATATACCGCTCCGGATAATGCTGAGACAATGCTGAACGATGCGAAAAATGCAGGCATAATGACAGACGAGAGCCTGGATGAAGATATTCGCTCGCTCAGAAGTCTTCTGATTATTGGTCTGAAGGGTATGGCTGCATATGCACACCATGCACTTATACTGGGCAAATGGGATGACACTGTAAACAATTTCTTCTACAAAGCTCTATCGGCTTCAATTGATGACTCTCTGAAGGTTCAGGATCTGCTTAATCTTAACCTTGAGCTTGGAAAGGTAAACCTGAGATGCATGGAGGTTCTTGATGAGGCCAATACGTCAACTTACGGTCACCCGGTTCCCACAGAGGTATCTGTAACCAAGAAGAAGGGTCCTTTCATAATTGTCTCCGGCCACGACCTGAAGGATTTGAAAGACTTGCTGGAGCAGACTGAAGGAAAAGGCATCAATATATATACTCATGGTGAAATGCTCCCTGCGCACGGGTATCCCGAACTGAAAAAGCACAAGCACCTTGTGGGTAATTACGGAGGGGCATGGTATCAACAGCAAAGGGAATTCGAAGGTATTCCAGGCTGCATCCTGATGACTACCAACTGCCTGCAGAAACCCAGGGATAGTTACAAGGACAGGATATTCACCACCGGCGTGGTCGGATGGGAGGATATTGGCCATATTGAAGAAATTAAAGGCGAAAAGGATTTCACCCCAGTTATCAGCAAGGCATTGGAACTCGGTGGGTGGACCGAAGACGAAGAGGAAAAGAAAATACTTGTGGGCTTCGGTCATAATACCGTACTGGGTGTAGCTGATAAAATTGTAGATGCAATCAAAGAAAACAAAATAAGGCATATCCTCCTTATAGGAGGCTGTGACGGGGCAAAACCCGGAAGAAACTACTACACCGAGCTTGCCGAAAATACACCGGAGGACACTATAATCCTGACCCTTGCATGCGGCAAGTATAGATTCAACAAAAAAGATTTCGGCAAGATAGGTGATTTTCCCAGGTTACTGGATATAGGGCAGTGTAACGATGCTTACTCGGCAATAAAAATTGCTCTGGCACTTTCCAAAGCGTTTAACCGTGATGTTAATGAACTTCCATTATCACTAATACTATCATGGTATGAGCAAAAAGCTGTAAGTATCCTGCTCACACTATTGGCCCTTAATATAAAGAAAATCCGGCTTGGCCCGACACTCCCTGCGTTCGTTTCCCCGAATGTGCTGAAAGTACTTGTTGAAAACTTCAATATAGCTCCAATCTCTACTCCGGAGGCCGATTTGAAGGCTATATTGAATGTTTAAAACTGACAAGCTGCCGGCGTAATGCCGGTAGCTTTATGCATATTAAGTCATACTTGGCTGAAAAGCTTTAACCATATGGTTTAAAGCATATATTGACTGATTTGAAGGTTCGGGAGTCTGGACCAGCTTGTAATCTATACAAAGCTCCTTCCACTTATACTCACCCATCTTGTGAAAAGGCAGTATTTCAACCTTGCTCACTACGCTGAATGAAGACAGGTATTCAACCATTTTTTCCATATCTTCCCGATTGTCGGTAATTCCAGGAACAACAACGTGACGAATCCATACTTCCTTGTTGGTTTTCTCAAGATAATCCAGAAGCTCCAGGGCATTCTCATTTCCCATACCTGTAAGCTCTTTTGCTTTACATGTATCAATGGACTTGATATCAAGGAGTATAAGGTCTGCCAGGTCTAGTGCATCCTTACAAACCCTCAGGGGAACCGCTCCCGAGGTATCTATTGCTGTGTGTATACCTTGTTTGCGGCACTCTTTCAAAATCTCTGCCGCAAATTCAGCCTGCAGCAAAGGTTCACCTCCGGACAGGGTTACACCTCCATTAGCAATGAAGTTTCTGTATCTCAGAATATCTTCTACAATTTCCTCAGCTGTGTATTCATTCCCTGCATTAACCTGCCATGTATCGGGATTGTGGCAGTATTTGCACCTCAAAGGACAACCCTGAAAGAATATAACATACCGTAATCCCGGGCCATCTACAGTTCCACACGTTTCTATCGAATGAATCCTTCCGGTCATTTCTGTTCCTCCTTACCTACAGCCTTTCGTGAAAGGTTCTGTTTATCACGTCCAGCTGCTGCTCTCTCGTCAGCTTGACAAAGTTTACTGCATAGCCGGACACCCTGACCGTAAGCTGGGGATATTTCTCAGGGTGCTCCATAGCGTCCATCAAAACTTCCTTGTTCAGCACATTTACATTTATATGGTGCCCGCCTTCGCTAAAGTATGAATCCAGCAGAGCCATAAAATTGCTTTCTATTTCCTCACCGCTTCTCCCCAGTGCTTCAGGTACAATTGAAAAGGTATAGGAAATCCCGTCCTCACTATAATCATATGGAAGTTTGGCTACCGAAACCATGGAGGCTACGCTTCCCTTTGTATCCCTCCTGTGCATAGGGTTTGCTCCCGGGGCAAAAGGTTCTCCAACCTTACGCCCGTCAGGAGTACTCCCCGTCTTCTTGCCATACACTACGTTGGAGGTTATGGTCAGTATGGATAGTGTTGGCTTGCTTTGCCTGTATGTCTTTTGTTTATTGAGCTTGGACATAAAGTTTCTGACCAGCTCTACAGCCATATCATCAACCACCGGGTTATTGTTTCCGAATTTCGGATAGTCCCCTTCGGTATGGTAATCTACTGCAATTCCTTCCTCATTCCTTGTGACTCTTACCCTGGCATGCCTGATTGCCGACAGGGAATCTACCACAACCGACAGTCCTGCTGCTCCACAGGCCATAGTTCTCTCTACTTCGGTATCATGCAGAGCCATTTCCAGCTTCTCATAAGCATACTTGTCGTGCATGTAGTGAATGACATTCAGGGTATTAATATAGAGATTGGCCAGCCAATCCAGTACTGCATCAAATCTTGACATTACTTCCTCATAGTCGAGATACTCTGAAGTTATTGGAGCCAGAGCCGGTCCTACCTGCTCACTCGTTATTTCATCCTTGCCTCCATTTATCGCATAAAGCAGAGCTTTGGCAAGGTTTGCTCTTGCTCCAAAGAACTGCATCTGCTTGCCTATCTTCATTGCTGATACACAGCATGCTATGCCGTAGTCATCACCAAACTTTTCCCTCATATGGTCGTCACTTTCATATTGTATAGAAGAAGTCTTCACTGACATTTCGGCGCAGTACCGCTTGAAATTATCGGGCAGATTCTTTGACCAAAGCACCGTCATGTTAGGTTCGGGTGCCGGACCCAGGTTTGTCAATGTATGCAAAAACCTGTAGGTCATCCTGGTGACCATATGTCTGCCGTCCATACTCACTCCTGCAAGTGATTCAGTCACCCATGTAGGGTCTCCGGAAAAAAGTTCATCATAGGCAGGTGTTCTTAAAAACCTTACCATTCTTAGCTTCATCACAAAATGGTCGACAAATTCCTGTATCTGCTCTTCCGTATATCTTCCTTCCCGAATATCGTTCTCCGCATAAACATCAAGGAATGTTGAAACCCTTCCCAGACTCATGGCTGCACCGTTTTGCTCCTTTACTGCTGCAAGATAACCGAAATACAGCCATTGTATAGCCTCCTTCGTATCATGTGCAGGTCTTCCTATATCATAACCGTAATTTGAAGCCATTTCCTTGAGTTCTTCCAGTGCCCTTATCTGCTCGCTTAGTTCCTCTCTCTGTCTTATCACTCTTGAATCAACAGCATCGAAAACATATGAATCCTTTGCATTCTTCTTCTCCTCTATCAGGTAATTTACACCATAAAGAGGCACTCTCCTGTAGTCACCTATAATCCTGCCTCTCCCATATGCGTCGGGAAGACCGGTTATTATTCCTGAATGCCTTGCCCTTTTCATTTCCTGGGTGTAGGCATCAAAAACACCATCATTATGGGTTTTTCTGTACTTGAATACATTTTCAACCTCGCCGTCCATGGGATAGCCATAAGCTTCCAGTGATGTACGCACCATCTTTATTCCGCCAAACGGGATAATTGCCCTCTTAAGCGGCTGGTCGGTCTGTAATCCAACTATGGTCTCAAGTTCCCTGTCGATATAGCCCGGTTTATGGGCTGAAACGGTTGAGATTGTTCCTGCATCTATATCCAGTACTCCACCCTTTTCACTCTCACATTCCATAAGTTCGCGCACCTTCTGCCAAAGGCTCAGGGTTGCTCCTGTAGGCGAAGCCAGAAAGCTTTCATCTCCATCATACTGAGTATAATTCTTCTGTATAAAATCCCTTACATCAATTTCCCTGTTCCATTTTCCCGGCTTGAATTCTAAGTCCATCGAGTTCCCTCCCTGTACTGCACCTATAAAATCATTTTATTACTTATAATATGTTTTTATACTTTGTCTTAATACCTGGTACTATATTTGTTTTTTCAGTATACACCATTTATCCACTTTCCGCAACCATTATTTGGGCAGTATTATCTAAATAAAACTATTCTATATAACAGGGTAAGTACTTTCTTGATAACTATATTTACAACTGATATAATTAATTAACAGAATTTATTGAAGCTTTATCATTAAATACCTTTGTCAAATTTATCTTGATTTACTACAGTTCGTTATTGATTCTCCTGGGAGGTCCCAATGAGTGTAAATATCTTCATGGAAAATGAACGAAAGAACAATAGATTTCTTCTAACCATCAACTGGATTATTCTCTTTCTGGCATACACTATATTCATAATAAATAAGGCTTTGGGACTCAATTATATTTCTTACACAACACTTTTAATCTTTTTTCCAACAAGCCTTCTTTTATGTGCTGCGTCCGAATACTGGTATCGCTACACAAGAAGGACAGGTAGATACAGGCATACTGTTAAATACCTGATAATATTTGTCATTGCCGCCTGCCTCTTCTTTATACTGGCATCAACCAGAGATCCTTTTCTGTTAGGAGGCTGTTTCTATCTTTTTATAGCTGCAGCATTATACTATAACAGCAAGCTAATCTTCTTGGCAGCTCTGTTTAATCTGCTGTCCATTGTGCTGCTGGTATCTTTTAACTTTTTGAACCTGCATTTTAAAATAACTCAGGTTATTTTCTATGTAGACATATTCGGGACCTCCATCCTTGCCGTTTTACTTCTCTGGCTGTACGCAAAAAAATCCAGGGATATTATTGAGATAGTAAATACACAGCAAGAACAGCTTGCAGACTTGAATCAGTCCCTCGAGGCAAAAGTCGAGGAACGCACAAGTGAACTGCAAACACTCAATGAAGAATTGGTTGCCCAACAGGAAGAACTTATGTCCCTCAACCACGCACTTACAGATTCGAATGAGCAGATAAAAAGGGCATATCAGGAGCTGTCGGCGGCA
>JAWLGL010000004.1:0-14630 GCA_041685035.1 Clostridia bacterium | reverse complement strand
TCGCAATTAATCCAGAATGAGAAAATGGCATCACTCGGTATGCTTGTTGCTGGAGTAGCACATGAAATCAACAACCCGCTGGGTGCCATAAATAACAATATACATATTTATACCTCTCTGGTTAAAGTCATGGAAGACAAGTGCAGTGATAACAGCGAAATTGCTGACGTTATTAAGAATCTTTCCAAAGTCAATCAGATTAGCTTGCTTGCCTGTGAAAGGATAACAAGAATTGTCCACAGTCTTAAGAGTTTTGCCAGGTTGGATGAAGCTGATTACAAAGAAGCAAACATCCATGAAGGTATTGATAACACTCTTGTTCTATTGGAACACAGGATAAAGAATAGGATTGAGATAGTGAAAGAGTATGGAGATATACCAATATTCCGCTGCTATCCAAATCAACTCAATCAGGTTTTCATGAATATAATCTCAAATGCAATCGATGCTATCAATGATAAGGGAACCATATGGATAAAAACTTGTTCAGAAAATAGTACAATATTTATTAAGCTGGGCAATGACGGAAAACCTATCGAACCCCGATATCTGAAAAAGATATTTGACCCAGGATTTACTACCAAGGGAGTTGGTGTCGGAACCGGTCTCGGGCTCTCAATAGTCTATAATATTGTTGAAAAGCACAGCGGCAGGATAACCGTAACCTCGGATGAAACAAGCGGAACCGAGTTTACAATTGAGCTTCCTTTAAACGTGAAGTCGGTCTAGCTGCATACTACTTTTTGCCTACGGCTGCCAGATATACTACAACCCTCAAAATACTTTCAATATTTTTTGGTAATAATAGTTGTGGTTGTATTTAGATTCTATTTTGAGGAGGGAATGCCTTGGCATGGTTAATATTCTTTTTGTCTTCCTTGCTAATAACACTCAAATTTGTTTCGCTAAAAAAGCTTAAAATACTCTGGTCGGGCGGACTAGTAACTATGACTACTATTTATGCTATTGATACGACGCTTGTATCCTTGGGTGCATTCTTATACAAATTCCCGATACTATCCGTGTCAGGTTTACCCATATTCTATTTACTCAGCGGCTTTTTTGGGGGAATACTGCTGGTAAACTTTTTCCCATCGAAAACCTGGCTGCAGCTACCTTATGTTTTGTTTGCAGCTTCTCTGTTCTTATGCCTTGAATTGCTAATGTCATGGATTGAACATTTTGAATATGGCCAGAATTGGAATCCTACCAGGTCTTTCTTCTTAAATGCTTTAGGCTTTACTTTTGTATTATCACTTTATTATTGGATAAAGACAATAAGCAAAAGGGCATAGCCTGTTTCACAACTGCCCATCCTCCACCTCCAGCAGTTTCCTAAGCAGTTCTTCTGTAAGTTCTTCCTCTGAATATACAGGTATTTTGTTCTGCTTCAGCAGTGCTGCAGCAACCCCTCTCCCCTCTTTGGTAGAGCCGGAGAAAGTCCCGTCATAGATTCCGTGAACTCCGCATGAAGGGCTCCTCTCCTTTAATATAGCTGCCTTTATAGGGAAGGCTTTCGTAATATATAAAAGCTGCCCGGCTCCTTTTACAAACCGGCTTGACACATCTTCTCCCAGGATGTTTCTTACCCTGGCTTTACCTTCAAGTACGCTTTCGCCGCTGCCCTCAGCTATTTCTGCAGGTGGTCTTGGGGTTGGAAGTCCGCCCAATTGTTCAGGACAAACCGGTATATACCTGCCGAGGTGACTGTATTTCAGCAGCAGTTCATTCTTATTTGATACAGACCCATCATACTTTGCATATATTCCTAAGAGACATGAACTGACAATAATCAAAGCAAACACCTCCATTATCTAACCACTCTGAGAGAGTTCATTATTTCCCTTGCAGCTGGCTTCCAGTCTTTCATTTTATCCTCAGTGCAGTTAATAGAAGCAAGAAGAAGCTTTCCATCCAGTTCGGTAAAAAATATTAAATTATATATCTTTGTGTCAACTGCGGGAGTTAGAAGCTCAAAGGTTCCGACATCCCTTCCTCCAACTTTTATTATCTTATCATCAAACCAATCTGCAGAGGTGTAAATGCCCTCAATGGTCTTCCTCAGGTTCAGCTTGTACTGGTATAACTGCCTGGCTGATATTTTAGTTGAAGTGTGGTCAAATACTATATCCACTGTACCGTCTTCATTTGTATAAATTAGGGTAGGTCTTTTTTCAGGGAGATATTTCATTTTTGCCTTTTCTTTCGACATAATGCTGAATCCTCTGGGAAGAAGTATTTCCACTCGATTGTCCAATATTCTCTTTTTCTCAAGCTGAACTTTCTCCTGCCCTACAGTTATTTCTTTAAAGGCAGGAATATCCTGGCCGGACTCCACATTTAACTTGTCTCTAATAAAAAACGCTGAGAAAAGTAATCCTCCTATTAATACCGATAAAAATAATACCTTTTTCATAACCGTATCCTCCAGCTCAACCTATTTTCTCTTTACCAGTGTACCTGCTATGAAATCATGAAGGGCTTGCTTCTTCTGAGTGAATCCTGCCATAATAAAACCAATCCCGAGGGTCATAAATGATATGATTTTCGACCAGTATCTCCCGTTTGCACGGCCAAATGAAATTCTTCCTCCATTCAGGTCGGTAACATATATACCCATTGCCTTTTTCCCAAGCGTAGCCTGAAGTGGTGAGCTTTCAAGTATTGTGTAATAGAGCCAGCCAGCAATTATCCCGAGAACATACATACCCAAGTATGCTCCAGCCAGCGCAGACAGCCAGATTTCCCCACCTCTGCCCCCTCCAATAAAAGCTATAGCTGCACCAAGGCTGGCGCCCAATATGACTTCACTAATACAAAGAATAATTCCATCTATGAACCTTGCCAATACCCTTAACCAGAAACCTGCATACATATACCTGGGGTTACAGGTTATTGTTACCTGGGATTCAAGCTGTTGTTCCATGTCATTTCCTCCTGAAAAACATATTTAGATATTCGACTTTTTTAACTGTTTTCCTTTGCTAATTATATAATTCTATACAATTTTCTACAATGTTACATTTTGAGAATATATTATGTAGGCCAAGCAGGCATAATTATTATTCTGAGGTAAACTATATATAAATCTAGTTTCATGCTATAATGAGAACAGTAAATTATATAGGATTAATACATCTTCTTCAGATATGGTATAAAAGGAGTGTGTACTTATGTTCGACAAAACCGCTTTTTGGAAGGAATTTAACAGCAAGGAAACATACCCGGTCGAAAGGCTTCCGGATTTCATCCAGGCATTAGTGGCAAAGACAATGGAAAAGAGCCGGAATGCATACGCTCCATATTCGGGGTTCGGTGTTGCCGCCCTTATAAAAACCGATGGTGAAGAATTCATTGCTACAAATGCAGAGACCTGCAATCATGACGGAATCTGTGCAGAAGCAGGCGCAGTTGCGGCATATGTAACCAACGCAAAGGACAAGGAAATCGAACTGGTTGTAGTAGCCGGTAAAGCCTTCAACAACATCAATCCCAGGGAGGATGTCTTCATTACACCATGCGGCCGCTGCAGACAAAGATTGTTTGAGCACTGCAGTCCCAATACTCCCATCATTGGCCTGAATGAAGCCGGCACCAAGGCTTTGGTTTCTTCCATATCAGATCTGCTTCCTTTTGCATTCAGTCCCACAAACCTGTAACTCGATAAATGATTATAAGAACAGGTTAATACCTGTTCTTTATTTTCTGGGTATCAATGTAATATTTTACACTTGTCCAATTATATTGAATTATTCCTGATAAAGTAGTAATATTCTGATATTGGGAATTAGCACTTGCTTTAATACAAATATAACTTTAACTTTAATATAGTTTTCCAGGAGTGAAGGGAATGAGTATCGAATCCGACTTATGCTTCTTTAATTCAAGACAAAAGAATATGAACCTGAATGATGTAATAAATGAAATAAAGCGGTTTATAGAAGACGACCCTGCAAGCACCTACAGGCTTGCAATAGGTACCGACTCCCAGGTGGTAGGTCAGAAAACCGTCTTTGCAACAGCGATACATGTACACAGGGTTGGAAAGGGTAGTTGGGGATGTATCTCCAAAAGCATAATTAGAAGAAGAATAACCAATACAAAAGAAAAAATTGCAATGGAAATATCCCTTACACTTAATCTTGTACTTCAGTTTTCAGACCAGACCCTAACCGACATATACGATCTGATTCTACCGCACATGGACAAAGGGGCCGACCTGATTTTTGAAGCCCACCTGGATATAGGTAAAAACGGTGCTACACGCCAGCTCATAAAAGAAATGGTTTCTTATTTCTCCGGAGTGGGAGTAAGCACCAAAATAAAGCCATACTCATACGCGGCAACCTCTTATGCTAACAGGTACAGCAAATATGCATAGAAAACAAGATATAATATCCTGAAATGAGTTTCTATTTTTGGGGCATAATAGTTTAATAACTGCACAGGAAGGGTCGATTTATGTTTGCCGATGTTCTGAGCGTTTTCTGGCTATTATTTATCATTGTCAGCCTCATGCCCTTGCTTAAGCAAAGGAATATAAGAATTGCGCGGCTGAGAAAGATTAGACAGATAGAACTTAAGAGGAACACAAGGGTAATAGCACTTATTCACCGTCAGGAATCAATAAGCATACTGGGCCTGCCCATTTCAAGGTATATAAATATTGAGGATTCGGAACAAATTCTAAGGGCTATTAGGCTTACGCCCGATGATATGCCTATAGATATTATTCTTCATACACCCGGGGGTCTGGTTCTTGCAGCAGAACAGATTGCACATGCTATAAAAACCCATCCGGCCAAAGTGACCGTCTTTGTCCCCCACTATGCAATGTCGGGAGGTACTTTTATAGCGCTATCTGCAGATGAGATAGTCATGGAGGAAAATGCCGTATTAGGCCCTGTAGACCCGCAAATTGGGCAGTTTCCTGCTGCCTCTATATTGAATGTAATCAGGAACAAGCCTCTCAACCGCATTGATGATGATACACTGATACTGGCCGATATAGCTGAAAAAGCAATGAACCAGGTCAGAAGCAGCATCTATGACATACTCAAGGAAAAATTTCCCGGGGAACCTGAAAAAGCACGTCAGCTCTCAGAGGCACTGACCGAGGGCCGATGGACACACGATTATCCAATAACCTACGGGGAACTTATTGATATGGGACTGCCCGTATCAAAGGGCCTCATGCGTGAGATGTATGAGTTAATGGAACTGTATCCACAGCACCCTCAAAGAAGGCCCTCGGTGCAATATATACCTGTACCTTATAGAAGGACAACAGGCAGGATTAATGAAGGTGAATAGTTCTATAATTATTTTTCACAAGTGGTTAATGTTGGTTACGGTGAAGAGAATGCATACTCCGGGATACACAAGACTAATAGAAAACGGCGAACTTGAATCCAGGGTCAAAAAGCTCAATGAAATGCTAACTGACTGCGTACTATGCCCACACCAATGCAGTGTAAACAGACTGGAGGGAGAACCTGGATACTGCAGAACCTTGAGAAATCCTGTGGTTTCAAGCGCCCAGCCGCACTTTGGTGAAGAGGATGAACTGGTTGGCATCCACGGGTCGGGAACCATATTCTTCTCCCACTGCAATCTTAAATGCTCCTTCTGCCAGAACTATGAAATAAGTTACTGCGGCGAAGGTCGTGAGACCTCTGTTGAACAATTGGCTAATATAATGCTTGAGCTTAAAAAGAGCAGGTGTCACAACATTAATCTGGTCTCTCCAAGCCACATAGTGCCCCAGATAGTTGAAGCCATTTATATTGCAGCCCGGAAGGGACTGGATATTCCTATAGTATATAACACCGGCGGGTATGATTTATTGGATACCTTGAAATACCTTGACGGAATAATTGACATATACATGCCTGATATCAAATTTGCCGACAACCGGCTTGCTGGGAAATATATCGGGGTGAAGGAATACTATGATATTGCCCGGAATGCTGTCAAGGAAATGCATAGACAGGTTGGTGACCTCAGGACTGACCATAGGGGTATTGCCTACAAAGGGTTGATAATACGTCATCTTGTACTTCCACATAACCTGGCCGGCACAGGTGAAATTATGAAGTTTATCTCCGGAGAAATATCAAAAGACACATACGTAAACATCATGGCCCAGTACTATCCCGCACATAGGGCGAGAAATTACCCTGAACTTGCAGACAGGATAACCGGGGAAGAATACGAAAACGCGCTTGCACAGGCCAGGGACGCCGGGATTAGTCAGTATTCCTGAACTGGTTTGAAGATAAGGAGATTGCCCCCTACTGTTGAATTATCGGTTATGTACGAAGTAGATGAGAAAAGGTTTACATTCTTGTCTACATTGCCAGCCCGTGTAATGTTTACAGCTGCATATACAGCAGAAGCAAGGACCAGTAATACAGTAGTAAATATCATAATTACTTTCCAAGTAGTCTTCATATATTCACCTTATTTCACTATGATTAACAATTCATATTATATTATCTTATTCTGAAGTAATAAACAGCAATTTCCCTATGTTTAAGCTTTTTTTATTTATCAACCGAATTAATTATTAGCTTCTGTTGGCTCGCATCCTGGTGCCAGATTATCCTCTTTCTATTTTTATTATCCATATTACACCTGATAAAGAAAAATGAGTCAAGGAACCGTCCCATGACTCATATGAACTAAATAGAAAGAAGCCTTAAACTTGAGAATTATCTCTCCGCCTAAGGCTTTTCTTCTATTTATACCAATTATACTCCACTGTCACTTTTTTTACTTCTTCGTTTGTAAGGTTATTTTTTTCAATATAAACTCTTAGATTTGGAATTTGAGGATTTTCATTTAATTTCTCATCAATCCACAAACCATCACATTCATCACACACAAAAATTTCGTCAAGATTTGGATGTAATCTAGTCTTGTAAATATATCCATTTTCTTCACAAAAAGGACAACATACTTTTTGATTGATAATCTTAATTTTGTTCTCTGGCATTTTGTGCCCACCTCATTTTATTAATAAAATTAGTTTTTATCGAGAAGCACATATATATGTGCTTCTCGAATTTAAACCTACTTATTTGAAATAATTTTAGCACTTCTTTCGAAAATTGGATAAGATGAAACAACATTTGAGGTTCCGGGTTCAACAACAATCCTTATAAAAGTTTCGTTATTAGTTCCTACTACATCATTCATATTAATTTCATATACCCAGTTTCCCTTATTAGTGTAGTATTTACTACTATCAGCTTTTGACCATGCATTATCAATTAAATCAAATGCATCACTTTTTGATCCTTTGAATACACTTTTACCTGAACTTGGATCAGTATGAGGTAAAATATGCTCTACTTTGTTATCAAATAAAGGACTTGGGTCAGAGTTTTTGTAAAAAAGTCCTGCTTTTGACTTCCATCCTACAACATTACCTGCAGAATCTTTGACTACAGTAAGTCTTCCTACGCCTTTAGCCGCTCCCTTTGGAGGTAGCCCAATTGAGCCTCTCTCGTCAGCCAGCCGCTCTGCAATAACCTTCCTTTTCTCAACAACATTCTTTATACATGACTTGACATCCTTGGCTATGCCGGTTACTCCTTTTGTGACTCCACCGCCTATTACAACTCCGGCGCCTATCTGGGCTGTGACCTGCTGGATTACATCCCGCTTTTCAGCATTGCTCATGTTCTGAAACTCGTTCCAGGTGTCACCAAGCTCCTCAATCATCTGCTGCTTCTTTCTAATCTCATCAGAGCTGCACATAGCATCTGGTGTTATCAGGAGAAGCAACGTGTTTATATCTTCTATGGCTTCTTGAGCTTCCCTCTTGGGGTCTTGTGACCAGGCGATTAGTGTGTCCAGACCATCATGGCTGAAGTTAGATACTCCTATCTCAATGTTCTTTAGTAATACTCTGGTTGAATAACCAAAGTCGCTAGCCTTAAGAGTATCTCTTTCCCTCTCCAGTTGTTCCATCCTCTGAGCCTTGCTTGCCATAACCAGTAGAATCTTTTCATCTTCGTCTATTCCTGCTGCCTTATAGAGTTCTACTCTCCTGTACCAATCTAATGCTATCGCAGACGGGTCACCTTCGTCAATACTTTGATAGTCGGATGGTGTCTGGGGTTCTGGAGCTGGAGCTTCTTTTTTGCTTTCACTTGCTTTTACCGCTCCTGTTACCAGTTCATACGTCAGCTTATCTACGTAGCCTGTGACCTCCAGGTCAGGTATAATGGTCTTGGATATAATCTGGATATAAGCTACGTTGTTAAAGGTTACAGGGCCATAATCACTGTCAGTCATTTGACTGGTACACCCTAGTTTGTGTAGCTTATTCTGTATGTCCCATACCTTTTGTCCCTTGCTTCCTTTTTGAGCAATATAGGTCTTCTTCTGCAAGTTCCTGTATAAGTCATTAAATTTGCCTTTTCTGACTTCGCGGTATGCGTCTGCAACCTTGTGTGCCTGCTCCTGAATTTCAGCTTTTGTTGCCCAGTCAATGCTTCCAGCCTCGAAGGCATTCTGTGCGCCATACCATATGACCTGCTGTTCCTCTATCTTCTCATCTGCCCAGTTTAGCTTCTCAGGTATGATGGAGAAGAGCTGGTCTCCTTCGCTGGTATTATGGTAAAGCTTTAGTTTGTCTTCAGGGTACTTAGGGTCTCCCGATATGAATACTCCCTTATTTATGCCTTCGAATATTTCATCACGGCAGATATATTGATCGTCGGTCTTTCCATTGCTCAGGAGCTTCTTCTTATATATCCTGCCACTTCCGTCGGTTACATATAGCCTTCCCTGCTTTGCCAGTTCTTCTGCTGTTTGTTTGAACTTGTTGTTGTATACAACAGCGTTGCCTAATGTAGTATAGCTGCTCTCAGGAGTTATTGGCGCCTCAATCTTCTCAGGTACTATGCTTATACTGATGACCCTGCTGGTTATATTTCCCGCCTTGTCCATTCCGCTTATCTTTATTGTATGGCTGCCAAGTGCTGCCGTGCTTGTATTCCAGCGGTAACTGACACTACCTTCTTTGGCCTTATTCCCTACCGGCTTACCGTCAAGATACAGTTGAACCCCGTTCATCTCTTTGTCGTCATGGCCGTTTCCGGAGATGTTTATTACGTCACCTTTGACAAACCTGTCTTTATTCCCTGGTCTGGTTATTTCAACCTGGGGCTTTGTGTTGTCAACTTCCTCCGGCACTTCGGGCTGCTCTACCTGCCTTCGTTCACCGCACTCAGGGCATTCATCGCCGTCCCAGCTGTGACTTACATACCCGGTCTCCTGTTCTGTTCTCAAGCGTTCTCCACAGGTACTGCACAATACAGCATAGTCTTTTATTTCCTTATGCTTCTCCGCAGAAAACTTCTCGTAGTCTACATTATCCAGTTCCCTGTACGTGCCTCCTGTGTGTTGACATTCCCGGGTTTCATCACAGAACGAGCATACGTCTCTTACCCAGCTGTGGTCCCTGTAGTTAATTTCTTCTTCACCGTCTATGGGCTCACCACAGGCACTGCAGAAGATGGTGTAGCTTCTTATCTCCTTGTGTCTGTCTGCAGAATACTGCTCATAGTCTACATCATCCAGTTCCCTGTATGTTCCTCCTGTGTGCTGACATTCCCGGGTTTCATCGCAAAGCGAGCATACGTCTCCTACCCAGCTGTGGTTCTCGTATCTGATTTCCTCACCACTGCCCAGGTATTTGTTACAGTTACTGCAGTACTCATCGGAGGGTACTACTTTCTTGTGCTGGGATGCAGAGTATGGGTCGTATATTGGCTCGTGGTACTCTTTATACCTGCCACCTGAATGCCCGCACCCAACCACTTCCAGTCTACAGGTCGCACTGGCTTGATAGGTTCCGAGTGTAACCCTTAATTCCGGATAATACACTCCTGGATTGGGAAAAGATATGGGTTCATATGCTGGTACATACCTTCTTCCTTCTACCCAAATTTCAGTAGATATTTTAAGGTTTGTAGTATGGTGTACTGCATAGTCAAATTGTACAGATTCTCCGGCAGTTATCGGATTTTCCCTTGGAGAAAAACTGAGTATCTCCAGTGTTACCTCTTCAGCCTGGGACTGTTGTACCGCAGCAGGTATGAACAACCCTACAACCAGTAAAGCAGCCAATGCAACAAATAATGCTGCTGCTTTTAACAGCTTACCATCCTTTTTCATAGCATATCTCTCCTTTTTAAAACGTCCTGTTCTTTACTCCTGATACCTGCCTGTTGAACAATCTTCCTTTTTCGTGCTTTCCTCCTTTCACATGAGTCTCCAATTCTGGCCTCTCTTGTTTCTAGTTTCACTTCCGCGCCGGCTTAGTTGAGCGCTGCGCTACTTCCAAACATTAACTTTTTAGGTAACAAATATTATATGTGTTTCCGGTAAATGATTCAAGACTTCATATATGATATATTAAAGAATAAGAGAAACTCATATTAAACAGTTAGAAGAAGCTAAGTAAGAAGTCATTTCCAATTAACTTTTTAAGAATTTCTAACAGGTCTGAGATTGCCACCCCAGCACTCAATAAAAAGGTTATATAATAAGCAGTTTGAGTGCCGGGTCGCAATGACAGAAGCGGAGGCAGACCCAGAGGCTAAATTGGTTTTAATTCTTACTTATCCCATTCCGGATTAGCTTTTTTATAGTACAAGTATTCTGAATAAAAGAATAAAATAATCTATTCTAAATACTGGAAATATTTTAAAACATGTAATATAATATACTAGCAAAAATGTATTCATCGAAGTATCACTATTCTATATATTCCGGGTCATTTCCCGGGACTCGTCGGATTCCTTGCGGATGTTAACTGCGCAATGCAGGTTGAAATAAACGCGGACGTTGTTAATAAAGGAAACGAATAATTAAAAATATAAGGAGGTTAAAAAAATGAAAGGACGTAAAATGCTTCAGGTAGTACTGCTGTTGGTGTTGACACTGGCGTTAACTGTAAGCATTTCATATGCAGATGCGCCCCAGGTCAGCATAGCTGCAGTACAGGTGGACGGAGAGAAGGTGGCATTCAATCCAGGTGAGGAACCGGTCTTTATCAATGAACGCATCTATGTCACTCTAAGGACTGTTGGTGATGCGCTTGGCGCAGAGTGTTCCTGGGACGGTGAAAACAGAGTTGTTACCCTGGTTAGAAATGATAAGGCCATCATGCTCCCGGTTGATGCAGGAATGTACTATGTTGACGGAGCAGGCTATGCATACGACCAGGATATGGCTCCTCTCATGATGAATGGACGCACCTGGGTGCCTCTGCGCATGGTTTCTGAATCCTTTGGGGTCAAGATTAGCTGGGATGGCAAGACAAATACGGTCAAAATTGATTCCACCCAGGGCAGTAAGCAGGTAGTGGCATCTGTTGATACGCCGGTTCTTGCGGCAGCATCGACACAAGAAGGAATCTGCGACGAATTCAAGTACATCTTGGAGAACGTGCCGTACACCGAGATAGACATTGCCGGCAACCTTGTATACTATGGGAAACAGGGGAAAAGAGTCAAATATGACCCAGGTAAATTTGGAATCACGAAATCTGGTAATAATTTTGACATTATACAGAAAGAATGGGACAGTGATACGTATTCAACCCTTGAGAAGGCCGTTGCCTATCTTATGAGTAAAGAAAGCGCAGCTATAATAGTGAACGAAATCCGCAAGCTGCCTGATTATGGGCAAAGTACTCTCACCCTGGAAGGTAAAAAAGTTTCCTTTAAGGGCTATGGGGGTTACGTAGAGACAATAATATATTCCTAAGCCGGATTCTCCGGCTTTCATTTTTTTCTAATATTTTACATTAATCTCCACGAATATACTGGAACTTAGATAATTTGCAGTGTATAATTAATATAAGAGAGTCCAACTCTGAACCTGAAAAACTTCAAGGAGGTCTTCTATTACCATGAATAATATCCCGGCCATTATTAAACTCCGGTTTGTACATATTATTACGGCTGTATTCATAATTTCGGTTTCTTTCATCTCTTATGCAGTGGGAAGCCAACCGACAGATGCATCAAATCACTGGGCAGCCAAGGACATTTCAGCTGCAGCTTCTGAAGGGTGGGCATACATTGAAAGCAGCAAATTCAATCCGAACAAGCCTGCCACAAGAGAAGAGGTTGTCTGGATGCTTGTCGGAGCTTGCGACATGGTCTGGCTGGACAACTTCGACGCTAATAAGAAAACCGATATGAGCAGTTTCAAGGATAAGGCATCCCCATGGTCGGAAGACAGGATGGCAGCCGCCATCGCTAACGGACTGATAAAGGGGTATCCCGACAATACGATAAAGCCTAAAAACCCTATAACTCGTGCCGAATTTGCAGTTCTCCTCAGCCGCCTTGTAAAAAGGGACCCGTCGCCCGGAACAGCGCTGAAATTCCGGGACAGCATCCCCGGCTGGGCCTTAGAAGGTATTAAAAAGATTCAGGCCGAGGATATTATAAAAGGATATCCCGACGGCACCTTCAAGCCCGGCTCAAATGTAACCAAGGCTGAAGCGCTGGTTATGATAAAGAGATGGAAGGACAAGGTTCCTCCACCTCCTTGCGACGAGTTCAGGCAGATTCTTGGAAGTATTCCCAATACCGAGGTAAGCATAAACCATGATACATTAATATCCTTTGGAAAGCAGGGAAAAACAGCCAGGTATGACCCAGGCAAATTCTATATAAGACAGGAAGGAAAAGATATTTATACCATCGTGTTAAACGATTTTAAGGAAGATACCTATGCCGATTTGGAAACAGCACTAAAGTTTTTCCTGCCCTCAGTTGCGGGCCAGGTAGTCAGCGAGGTTGACAAGCTGTCCGACTACGGTAAAAAAGAACTTGAGCTGGCCGGTAAAAATATAAAAATTTCTGGATACGGAATGTATGTAACAATAGTAATTAAGAACTGATACCGGTATCCTGTTCTTAAAACCTGAAGGGGGTAAATCACAGGTGAAAAAGCTAGTATTGTCTCTCACAATCTTTATATTGTCCTTTATGTGCAGCACTATGGCATATTCGGAAGGAACAGTCAGCCTTTCTGAGATAGAAACCGGCGGCCTGGGTGGAGAAAACAGCCTGGTCAGACAGATGATAAAAAACTTCAATGAAAAATACGGCTCAGAATATCTTCCTCTTGGGGAGTATATAGAATCAAAAAGCGGTGCAAGGTACTATGCAAATAATGCGGTTGCGAAAAAATACGGTTTCATAGTGTACGGTACCCCTAAAGACGTAACTTCTGCAGTTACAGGTTATTTTGGTATTATAGGCCAGAACCTGAAGAAGGCTTACCCGGCAGACGGCGGGGAAATGGAATACAGGTATTTGGGCTTTACCTCTAACGGGTTTCCTTTTACCAATGACCGGTTCCCCAATGATGCGGGCCCTTCAGCTTCCCAGTGGTCTAATGAATGGATTTGGGAAGCCTGGGAAAGTACTAATGGAGCTCATCCCCCTCGACCATTAATATTCGCTAACTTTAAGGAAGATGATGAAGCCAATCAATGGATTCGTGAGGCCATTGACAACGAAGATAAGCAATGGTTCTGCAACGTAAAAAAAGACATGAACATGTGCAGCAAGCTTGACGGCACTTATGAGAACAGCAGCTACTACGGCCAAGACCTGACAAGATACTTTTCCATAGTAAGCCCCCTCACCGACTATACGGCATTCAGCTGTGTGGGCTGGCATATGAAGGGTGGAACCCTCTACTACAACACTTTCGTGACACCCCCACCAACGCCGTCCTCCTGCGACCTTGCAGTTGAAATAGTATCGACAGGAACCCTGAGCTCACCTAAAGCCAAAATCAGAACCACAATAGTGAACGACACCGGTTTGGGCAGTACAGTACCCCGGGTCTTATACCGTTATATAGTCGGAGGCGAGGTTCAGCCCTGGGTCGCGGACGAGCTTACCATTACCAAAACCGGCGAAACCCAGGACTTCGAGCTTAACTGGGCAGCCGAACCGGGAAATGAAGTATTAATCCAGGCAATAATCAATCCTGTACTTGATGAATCGGGCAATCCACTCTTCAATGCCGACTGGACGCCGGTTGAAGAAGGCAAAAGGCTGATTAATGAGACCGACTACGATAATAACTTTGATGAGGCTGACATTAGCTCCCCTTCGCCTTATGCCGACGAGAAAAAGTTTCTTGAGTTTGAATATGAATTCCATCCTGTTGTCCCGATAAAAATTAACCCAAGTACTAATGCCGGTAGAAATGAACACAGGATATTCACGTATACACCTAACACCATAATTATGGAGTCAAGCATATATACCGAGACTATTGAAATAACCTTCCGTGACACCTATAAGCTTATTCTTACACAGAAAGGAAACGGCAGTCCTTCGTACCAGCAGAAAAGGGGTTCAAACAATACGGACTGCTTCTACAATGTCAGCCTGACTGTTCAACAGGTTAATGTAAATTCTGCAGCTGCGACTTCTTCATATGAGTATACCGCAGAAAAGAAAAAAGTATGGACGCTGGGGTTCTCGCTTAAAAACTACTCCATATACCCAGCGCCTCATCCGGACGAACCCCAGTTTGACATACTCAAGATTGAGGCCTTTGACCATAATGGTCAG
>JAWLGL010000180.1:0-4190 GCA_041685035.1 Clostridia bacterium | reverse complement strand
CTTCCCCTTCTCTTATCCTTGCTTATGCCTCAAATCAGCGAGGTGCTAAAATACCTTTCCGCCCTGTCGGCAAGTATTGTAACTACATTCTTTTGGTCACCGTATTTTTCAACCATCTTCTGCGACGCCCAGACATTGGCTCCTGATGAAGTCCCAACAAGTGTACCCATTATTCTGGCAAGGTTCCTTGCTGTTTCAACCGCATCATCATCTGAAACCTCTACAACCTCATCTATCAGCGAAGTGTCAAGAATAGGCGGAATAAAACCGTCCCCTATGCCTTGGATTTTATGCAGACCGGGTTCATCTCCCAGCAGTGCAGATACATTTTGAGGTTCGACGGCAGCAACTATACAGCGCGGATTCTTGTCCTTAAGGAATTTCCCAACTCCGGCAAGTGTCCCTCCGCTCCCTAGTCCTGATACAAATACATCAACCTTTCGGTTAAGCTGTCCCCAAATCTCCGGTGCCGTAGTTAGGTAATGAATTTTAGGATTATCGGGATTCTCGAACTGCTGAGGCACATAGATTCCGGGATTCTCTTTAAGCCTCCTCTCCACTTCCTCCACTGTGCCTCCTATGCTTTTTTCTGCAGGAGTAAGAATAAGTTCGGCACCTAGAGCCTTTATGATTTTTTTTCGCTCCTCGCTCATATTTTCCGGCATCACTATTAAAACCTTGTAGCCCTTCTGCACACCTGCTAAGGCAACCCCTATGCCTGTATTTCCCGATGTAGGTTCCAATATTGTCATACCGGGCTTTAGATCCCCTCTTCTTTCAGCTTCTTCAATCATGTATTTTGCTATTCGGTCCTTAATACTTCCACCAGGGTTTAAAAACTCAGCCTTTGCAAATATCTTACTTCCCGTCATCTTTTCAAGTGATATCATAGGCGTGTTACCTATCAAATCCAGAACTGTTGAAGCTACCATATAAACTCCTCTCACATTCCTTTAATATATTTTTAGTATATCAATAATGAAAATATCCCAAACCAGGTAATTTATTTATTCGAAATAACAAATATACATTCATCAGTTAGTTCATTTTACTTAGAAGTGTAAAGGAAGCAGCTTACAGGGGGAATGATTAAGAAGGATTTCTCACCTATGTTGTAGAATACTTACTCAAATAGCCGTATTAATACTACAAAGGAGATGTTGAGATGAAAGTCAGACAGTATATTGGAATCATTCTGGTAACATTTCTACTATCAGTAAGCGTTACTGCTCTTGCCGAAGATAAAGTCAACCAAAAACACTGGGCATATGAACAGCTTGCAGATTTTAAACAAAGTATTCTTCCACTGAAGCAGAATATTTCTGTCACTGGTCCAATTACCAGAGAGGAATGGGAAGTAGTATATTCAACCGTGCTTAGTGAAGATAACCTTGATAATCCTATACATACAGCCCACTGGGCTATCCTTCTGAAAATGATTCTAGACCCTGATAAAGGTAAAAGAGCCGGTCAGATGCTGGATATGTATGTCTATCGATTATCAGACAGTTCTGTTCTTCTAAGAGAGGATGCAGTCGGTGGACTTGTAAAGCTATTAACAGCCCGATATATTTCAGGCAGCTGGTCGGCTGAACAGCTTGAACCATCACGAGCGCTAAAGGATATTGAAGATATAAGTGACAGGCAGTCAACATTGGTTCAGGCAGCCTTCTGTGAAGGTATACTGGATTCTAATACTTCCGACTACTTCAGGCCAAAGGACCGACTAACCAACGCCGAGGCTGTTTCGATGCTTTACAGGGTTATTCAAAAATATAACATTCCATTCAGCCAGAGTATTAAATTTCCTGAATCACATTGGTCGTCATCATCAATTAATAACTATATGTTAAATGTCAAGCCTTCTGGCGAGAATTTAGTTGTACTGAGCAGTATGATTGATACCTCAGTGAAATCCAATATTCTGGATTCTCCGGTTGATATTCAAAAATGGAACGACCTCTTGTTTAATACCTTGAAGCTTAAAGACAGTAAATATGAAGCTGATTTTTTACGGGGCTATACTTATGGGCTATCCAATGGCAAGCATATAACCAGAGACAAGGCTGCTGCCGGACTGGTAAAGCTTCTTCATGCCGCTGAACTTGTAAAAGGCAGGGACGCCACCAACGAAGAGCTTCAACTGACTGCTCTAAGATTCGTTGACTTCGAAAAAGTATTTGACAAAAGTAAATTGGCTATTGCTAATAGTGAAGGACTGATTTACGGTTATGAGAATAAGTTTTTTCATCCGGAAAGGATGCTTACAAACGGTGAGGCAATCGCCCTTATAGACAGAGTCGTAGAAAAATACCTCATTGAGCATAGTGCCTATTAATCAATGATTGATATTTCTATAGTAAAGTAATAGAATTATAGCATAGTGGATAATTATTGCTTGATAAACATTTTTTTCTGCAGGAGGAGTCTATGCTCTATATCGCACTTGCTTTGGGAACACTATTTACAGTATATTGGATTGCCCAACTTATATTTGTTAAGAAACATCTTGACTGGTCGGACAGATTAACATCATCTCAAAGCAGCAATACTTACCCTGGAGTCAGTATCATACATCCAATCAAGGACCTTGACTTTGAATTCGACAATAATCTTAAAAGCTGGCTTGACCAGAATTACACTGGAAAGGTTCAGCATATTTTTAGTTTTCAAAACCCTGATGACCCGGCAATAGATGTTGTAAGAAATGTTATGGCAGACTACCCCGGTGTTGATATGGGAATTACTATTAATCCAGTAATGGATGGGCTTAACGGCAAGAGTTCCAATATGGCATACGGCGTTAAGCTGGCTAAATACGATTTACTGCTTTTCGGTGACAGTGATGTAAGGGTTCAGAAGGATTTTATCCTGAAGATGACGGAACTGATAAAAGATGAAAAGGTTGGTATTGTTGCCTGCGGTCAGGTAAATATCGGAGGCAGGGATTTCTGGACCAGATTCTTCACTTTTCTGCAGAATTGTGAAACTGATTTCAATTGGGCGTTCCTTGCCCACTTGGGTGTTGATATCGGAGCTACGTGTGCTGCTTTCGCAATAAGGAAAGATATCCTTGAAAAGGTAGGAGGTTTTGAATCCTTTGGCAGCAGCCTGCTTGAAGATATGCACCTTGGAAACACACTGTACAGGCTTGGCTACAAGGTTGTGGTAGGTCCCTTCGTTGAATGTCATGTTTACAAGCTTTCCCGGGAGAAATCCTTCAATTACGCCAAGAGAGTTACTGTAGGAATTAATGCTCATATTTCTTTTGAAATGCCGGCCTTCTTACTCATGCTTTTCTGGTACTGGGCATTCTTTATCTATGCAGTAATTGTAAGGGATATTAACCTGATACTGCTGTCGACTGCTTTCATGGGCATCAGAACCGGCCTGGGTCTGCTGCAAAGGCTAGTAACCAAAAACAGGATTATGTTTTCAGATTTGATAATGCCTTTATTCTTTGACCTATTCGCCACCTTCTATCTCCTCTACTCTTTCAACCATCCATACATCACCTGGAGAGGAATCAGATACAAACTAAAAAAAGGCGGGCATATAGAGCAAATGTCTGTCGAGCAGTAGACATGAAGAAAAATAATAAATGTGAAGGTTACAAGTCCTTTGTATATATTCTGTAAGTCTTATATCTCCGGCCTCCAAGCTTCTCTATATCTCTGCGCATACTTTTATTCGTCTCACCAATTGTTGAGCCTTCTCCCCATTTATAGCCTTTCTGCATAGCATCCTGGAATATTCTATAATATATTGAGTATGATACACCCTTCTTTCGGAATGAGGGTATAACAAACATTGTGGTAAACCGCGCACAATCAATTTTCCTCTTATACCATAGAAACTTGGGAATGCTAAACAAGTTTATTTTTCCATTAAGGTGTACCAATACCTGATTATAATCCGGTATTGCAAACCCAAATCCGATAGGCTGGTCTCCTGCCCTCGCAATTGCCACTAGCGCAGGGTCGGCTATGGGCCTGAGTCTTTTCATAGCAGCCTTAATCTCTTTAAGAGATGGTGGAACCAAATCTGCCCACTCATCCGGCATAGCCCTATCAATGATGTATTTAATATCCTTAGCTTCTTTATCAATATCTGAAAGGTTTATAGTATCAACCCTGTAATTATATCTGTTCATAGCATACTCTATCTTCTTTCCCGTATCTTCACTAAAG
>JAWLGL010000179.1:1925-4301 GCA_041685035.1 Clostridia bacterium | reverse complement strand
GTGCGCATGGTTACAAGAGAGCAAGTTGTTGATTATGTATTTGACAATGTAAAAGATATCCTGCTTGATGGAATTGAAAACCTTGACGATAGAAGACTGGTGGAAGAAGGCTACAGAGATAGAGTTGACAATTTCATCGATGACAGTCTGCTGACAGCACCGAGTCTGGAAGACGGAAACATCAAATGGTTTTTACTTAACACAAGGAAATACGACTTAAGCATTTTCAGTCTGCCGCCTCAGCAAAGAATAGATATGTTTAAGACTGGACCATATATAGATGCTCTGAATCTATATAGAAATCTTGCACATCAGCTTGCCATCCATTATCTGAATCACAAAACCGTTCCTGAGAATTATGACCAGCACAGAAATGACATTCTCAAGTATATGAAAGAGCTTAGAGATGTATTCTCGGAAAGAGAAGAATTAATTGAGTTCTACAATCAGGTTTCTGAACAGACCTTGCTGGACCTTGAATTCGCAAATGGTAATAGTAACAGCATTAGTAAGAAAACCAGTGAAATCCTTGAGCATAGAAGGATGCTTGAAGAGCAATTTAACAATAAATAGCGTAGGGTGATGGCAATGGCTTTAAAGGACTTCCTAAACAGGTTAAAAAAAGATAAGCAGTCCGGAGATAACGTCCAAATCAATTACTATGCAAAAGAAGAAAATAGTAATTGGGGATTTGTTAATCTTTCTTTAAGACGTAATCAACAAGGTAATGTAATTCTGGTAAAGTCTATAAATGTCAGAGAGGACTATGCAAACACTGCGGTTAAGACTCATGAACAAAATCATTATGCTTCCAGCCATCTTTTTGAACTACCTAGTGCCAATGGGCAGACAAAATACTATGAAGTTAGAAGCGGATTTTCAATAGATACGTACAATGAATATTTACAGCGTCTTACCTCAAGGGGCACAGGTGCAGCTGAAGGAGCAACTCAATTCCTGTCAATATATGAAACCCTGGAGCAAAATGAAAGGATTCCCGGAAGAGATATAAGCTGCTTTAACGGGTCTATGTATCAATCTGAAGTCATAGCCATGGGAGCGGTCGCACACGCCATAGGTATTGAGAAGTTCAAGCAGCTGTACAAATCAGCAAATGTTGAAGAACTGGAAAGCACCATAGATAATGTAATGGGCAGCAACTACTACAATGAACTAAGGCATAATCTTGATATTGTTACATGCAATAATCTTAATATGAAAAAAACTAAAGTCCCTAATGTCAGCCAGGTTAAGGATATGGTTAAGAGAAGCAGACAAAAGGCTGAAAGAATGGGATTTGAAATCTGGTCTGCATTTGAGAAGAATAGATTTATAAACAACGTAAAAGAAAATATTAACGGCAATAGACATATAACAACCTATATTGAAGACATATGCAGGGAAGAAAAAGAGCCAAATTTACATGCTGATTCGCATTCCATTAACTCTACCCGTCGACTGGACTATTTCAGAAGCCAGATTCGTTCTGAGAACAGAATGTACGCAAATGCATTGTATCTGGATGCAAAGAAGGTTCCTGAAGAAAAAAGAACTGCCAATCTTGCAGCACTTAATCTGCTTCAGGAAGAATATAGCGAGGGAAGGATAACAATTGATGATATAAGGGATACTACATTTTCGCTATCCTCCAATCCCAAGCTGGGCAATATGCTGTTCATCAGCAGAAACGGGCAGCTTGAAGTATACGACATTGAGACCATAGGAAATAGTAGAAATACGCAGCAGCACATACCAACCATATATTTAACCAGGGATTTAAACAGCGAACAAGACCTTACTCCATTTGAAGCAAGTATCAGGGATGTTTTTAATAATCATTTTGCAAGTGATGGTTCCCCAGATAAAAAGGCTCCTCAAATTCATGCTTTCAGCGGCCGCCCGGATCTGTTTGCAGTGCATGACGATGAATCCGGCCTTAATGTCTATGAATATAACCGAGAACAGAATACCCTTGAAACAATAGAAGTAGAGCCAATGGAAAAACTCCATGGAATGGACGACAGACCGACTATAAAAGACAAGGCCTCAAAGTATACTGCATTAGCTAAAAAGAAGCTTGGAAAAATCAAGGAATCAGTCACGAGGGAGTAGACAGTATATCAGATTTTCAGGGTCATACCAGTTCTTTATGTCAATCAGAACCGTCCCTAGTGTCACCCTGATGCATCCCCTCTTTATTCAATCTCAATTATTACTCTTATTTGCTCCAAGTCCTTGTTATTAAAGTCAAACTCTTTTTTCTGTATCCTGTATACCTTGGATTCACCCGCTTTCACAGTCTGACTGGATACAATATCATGTGTTACATCATTGTATACTATTTTTATATTCAAAATGCCATCAGATTTAAAGGTT
>JAWLGL010000179.1:0-1915 GCA_041685035.1 Clostridia bacterium | reverse complement strand
TATGGGGATATCTACATATCGAATAACGTCTTCGTAAATATAGGCACTGCCGGCTGCACTTTCTATCTTTCCTGATTTACTGAATATATAGTCGAAAGAAGGTTTTGGTGTATCATTTTTATATGCGATAACACTTAATTCATAAATCCCATCTCCGGTTATATTGCCTTCGCTATCCTTGCCATTCCAGGTATAAGTATTCACTCCCTGCTCACCTTGCAAGTTACTCTCCTCATATATAAGCTTATTATTCCCGTCCTTTATTTTAATATCAAATCTGCCCATACCGGAAAAATCCATATTGAAGGTAACTGCACTATTTACTTCTACATTGAGCTTCTCTTGCACACCATTTACAAGGTCAGTAAAAACAAACCCTTCTATTGCATTGGCAGTAAAGGCTTTATAACTGATATAGCTAAAGCCCTCATTACCCCATTCCCGTCCCCAGGAGTTAACCAGTTTAAAGGCACCAACACCATCAAAAGTTACCAGCCTGTCATCATATCCGACTATGACATAACTGTGATTATATAATGGAGAATAATCGGTAGTAATGATACTATTCCCACTTTGGTCATTATACGGGTACAGGAATTCAAATCCTATTCTACTTCCTGCAACCACTAAATCCCCCGTATTTAAATACTCTTTTGTCTTTTGAATAATGTATTGACTTGAATCATTTTGTGTAAATAATACCCTCCACTCGCGGATCCTATGTGGATATGCGCTTTGTATTGTATCCTCGTCAGGCTTTGTGTAGTAGTCACCGGGAACATACGGAAAGTCTTCCAAAGTTGCAGCTCCCATGTCTTCCAGCAGTTCAGCGGCATCTTCAATATAAGCACCTTCATCTACCCCATCATTTATCTGGTTGTAGATGAAGGTCGGGCTGAATATGTGACCGTCTATTCCAGTGCCTGATTCCCTTACTTGCCATCCAATGTCCTTAGCCTGCTGGTAGGTTCTGAGGTAATATCCGACAGACCAGCCGACACAGCTATTTTCGTTCTGGCTTCCTACCGGTGGTAAATATTCTGAATCTGAATAATCTACTACCAGAGGTAGTGAAGCAGGCTCAATTCCACACTCCTTCAGCTCTGTATCAAGTGCTCCGGCAAGCGCTCTGTCTCCCTGCTTACCGGCTTCGATACTTATTTTCAGGCCTGTCCATCTTGGACAGGTTTCTCCTTCCACTGGGCGGGTGTCACCAGCATACATTACATTGAAGCCGGTCAATAGACTCATAAAGAGTGCCGCAGCAACTACAGAACTAATTATTCTTAATCTCACCTGCATAGCATTTACATTCCTTTCTTTACTCAATTTCTACTGTGATTCCTCCTCTAAAAAGCCAAGAGCAGTAATCTGAGTTCCCTCTTGGCTTTTTAGAGAAGGGTGGGTTTATACCCACCCTGATACTACTATTCAGCTCTCTCTACATCGTAGACATCTTTCTTCATCGGGTTCTTGTTAGTTGAGAAATCTATTACCAGGATGTGTCCATTCTGGTCTTCTACGATTTCTACTGTTATACTGCCGGTTTCAGGAATAACGTTTCCTAAATTCAGTATAATCTCTCTATCATTGTCTGATACTACAGGCAGAACTGCTGTATCCACAGTACATCCTACGCCACCAATCTTAACAAGGAAGTTGTTGGCAGTAGAATGTGGATCTGCATGTACTGCTGGGTCAACATGATACTGAATCGGTTCGTTGAATGTCAGCTTGATTTGTCTGTCGCCGGTTACTACTGCGTCAACTACAACCGGACGATAGTTATCATGAAGTCTGACTACTGTTTCTACCGGAGTCATGGTTCCACCATTCGGGTGCGATACACCCTGAACCTTGAAAGCATAGTCTCCGAATTCCTGAATACTGTCTTGAGGTATTTCAAACACTGCAT
>JAWLGL010000178.1:0-4313 GCA_041685035.1 Clostridia bacterium | reverse complement strand
AAGAAGTGCAAGACGTAGTGGAAAAAGTGCTGATAGAAAACGGGCACGCAAAGACGGCAAAAGCCTACATACTCTATAGGGAAAAGCGTAGAGCTTCAAGGGAGATGAATGCACTCATAGGTGCAACAATAAATATGTTCTCAAACTATCTTGGAGACAAGGATTGGCTTATAAAGGAGAATGCAAATACACAAAAGAGTATCAATGGTTTAAACAATTATGTTAGGGAGATATTCACAAAGAAGTACTGGCTGCATGAGATATATCCGGAAGACATACGTCAGGCTCATGAAAGCGGAGACTGTCATATTCACGACCTTGGTTTCTTTGGACCATATTGTGCCGGATGGGATTTAAAGCAGCTTCTTATAGAAGGTTTCGGAGGAGTAGAAGGTAAGGTTGAGAGCAAGCCTGCAAAACACCTGCGTGCATTCTGGGGCCAGGTTATCAACTCTACTTTTACAACGCAGGGAGAAACAGCCGGAGCTCAGGCATGGTCAGGATTTGATACATACTCTGCACCGTTCATCTACTATGATAATCTTTCATTCGCACAGGTTAAACAGGCTATGCAGGAATTCATATTCAATATTAACGTTCCTACAAGGGTTGGATTTCAGTGCCCGTTTTCAAATTTGACATTTGATATTAAGGTGCCTTCGTCCTTGAAAGACCAACCGGTTATAATCGGTGGCAAGCAGATGGATAAAACCTATGGGGAGTTCCAGAAGGAAATGGATATAATAAACATGGCCTTCTGCGAAGTTATGCTTGAAGGGGATGCCAAAGGCAGAGTATTTACCTTCCCTATACCTACTATAAATGTTACCAAGGACTTTGATTGGGAATCACCGGTAATCGATGCCTATATGAAGATCACCAGCAAGTATGGGATACCTTATTTTGCAAACTATGTGAACTCCACTCTTTCTCCTGAAGATGCGCTTTCAATGTGCTGCAGGTTGAGGCTGGATACTACCGAACTGCGTAAAAGGGGAGGAGGACTATTCGGAAGCAATCCCCTTACCGGTTCAATAGGAGTATTTACTATTAACCTTCCTCGTATTGGGTATCTGTCAAGTTCTCTTGATGAATTTAAGGAAAGACTTAGGGAAGTTGCAGAGAAGGGAAAAGTTTCACTGGAGATAAAGAGAAAAATAATTGAGAGAGAGACTGAAAATGGTCTCTATCCATACTCCTCAAGGTATCTGAAGGGTATAAAGGAAAGATTCGACCAGTACTGGATTAACCATTTCAGTACTATCGGAATAATCGGAATGAATGAAGCTTTACTGAATCTTATAGGCAAAGATATTGCAACACCGGAGGGACAGAAAACTGCTATTGAGATAATGAATTACCTAAGGGAGCTGCTTACCAAGTTCCAGAAAGAAACAGGACATTTCTACAACCTTGAAGCAACGCCTGCAGAAGGTACTGCATACAGGCTTGCCAGGTTGGACAAACAGAAATATCCGGATATTATCGCTGCTGGTAAGGATGTTCCATACTATAATAACTCCACGCACCTTCCTGTTGAACATACTGATGATATTTTTGAGACGCTGGATTTGCAGGACGAACTTCAGTCCCTATATACAGGGGGCACGGTTCTACACCTGTATCTGGGTGAAAACATACCCGAGTCAAAGATTGCTGGCAATCTGATAAAAAAGGTATTTGAAAACTATAAACTTCCGTATATTTCATTGACTCCAACCTTCAGTATATGCCAGAATCACGGCTACCTGAGAGGAGAGCAGTATGTCTGCAGTGAATGTGGCGAGAAGACCGAGGTATGGTCAAGAGTAGTAGGATACCTGAGGCCTATCAATAATTATAATGAAGGCAAACGGGAAGAATATGTAAATCGAAGGAAATATGCATTGAAGGAGGAAGCCATATGAAGATAGGAGGCTTCCAGAAACTATCAACGGTTGACTACCCCGGTCATCTGTGCTGTACTATATTTCTAAAGGGATGCAATATGAGATGTAAATTCTGCCACAACCCGGGGTTGGTTGACAGACATGCTGAGGCCGGAGATACCACATTGGAACAGGTTATGGACTTTCTGAAAAAGAGGTATGGCATGCTTGATAGAGTATGTATAAGCGGAGGAGAGCCTACACTGCAGGAGGGACTTGAGGACCTTATCTGTTCAATCAGGGACATAGGGTACAAGGTCAAGCTGGATACAAACGGCACAAATCCTGAAGCGGTAAGGAGCCTTATTGAAAAAGGGTTGATAGATTATATAGCTGTTGATGTCAAGGCACCTGCTGAGAAGTACCATGATGTAGCAGGATGCCCGGTCAATCTTGAGAAGATTAAAGAAACCATACAGATAGTCTTGGGCAGCAGTATTGATTATGAATTTCGCACTACTTTTTTGCCTGACCTGGATGAAAAAGATATAGAAAAGATAGCTCAGTCCATAGCAGGCAGCAGACGATATGTGGTACAGCAGTTCAGGAATAATATTACTCTGGACCAGGAATACCTGAATAAGAGTCCGAGAGATACCCAATATATTCTGAATGTAGTGGATAACCTTAAGGAAATGTTTGCATACTGTGAAGCCAGAGGCGTTCACTAAAGAACAAGAGTCAGAAATCTGATAATTAAGAACCGCAGAAGAACTGCGGTTCTTTTAATTATCAGAGAGTTCTTTATTACTGTCTGTGTTTACCGCAGTCGCGGATTTCCTAGACAACCCGGGTCTGAAGCTGTTCTGGTTTCTGTTTCAGGCTTCTGCAGCAGGATGGGTAGTTTTAGGCGTCAGATAGTTAAACCGCTTCCCTTGGTATGAACCCTCGCAGTACATTTTTTCTTCTACCATATCCCTTATTTTCCACCAACTCATACCCCAGTTACAGAACAAGGTTCTGTCTTTCGGAGCCCGACCTATCAGCCTTTGTATTACAATCTCGGGTGAGAGGTATTCGAGGAAGGTAATAGTTCTTTGGATGTATTCTTCAATGCAAACAGGACTGACAATGCCGTCCTGATACATTTCTCCAAGCTTAGTATCCCTGAGTATATAAAGGGAGTGAAGCTTTACCTGATTAACTCCCAGAGCCGACAGTATTTTTGAACCTTCAATGACATCATCCTGAGTATCCCAGGGTAAATCTGTGATATAGTGGGCGCATGTTTTCAGTCCCCGGGATTTTGTCCTGAGTACGGCATCAGTAAACTCAGCCAGTGAGTGCCCACGGTTGAGAATTTTCAAGGTATGGTGGTTTGCTGTCTGCAGGCCTATTTCGAGAACAATGTCAAGTTTTCTTCGGGTTTTAAGGCTTTTAAGGAAGTCCAACTGGTCATTAGTGATACAGTCGGGACGTGTGGATATATATATGGCTGTAATGTCGCCGGTTACCGCCTGATGAATATATTCTGAAAACAGCCTTGAAGGTAGGTAGGTGTTGGAAAAGTTCTGAAAATATGCAATAAATTGAGCTGCGTTATATTTCTGTTTTATGTATTTCATGTTTGTTTCAAGCTGTTCCCTTACACCTAATGTATTTGAGAGATTCTCAAACCCTGCGCCTTCATCACCACAGAAGACACAGCCATTTCTGCTTATGCTGCCGTCACGGTTGGGACAGGTAACAGGTATATTTATGGGAAGTTTATATACCTTTGTTCCGTATCTTCTTTTCAGGTAATCGGAATACTTATTGTAAAGGTCCAAAGCAGTCCTCCTGGTATTTAGTAAAGTCAATATACATTATAACAGAACGAAAATAGAAATAAAGGTCCGGACTCTGAATTGCGGCAGGTAGATGGAGAAGCCAAAAGGATAAGAGGGATTATCCCTCTTATCCTTTTGGCTTGAACGTAGCACAATCGGTATCCTGTGTATCGCGGGCATTTCTTGGCTGAACTTCAATTTTCTGAGCGACACAGAGGTCTCCGGACTGATAGTATTCGCAAGTGTTCACGACACATTTAACTCTGTTGATAGGATCATTGGTTTTATCAATCCTCATTATCCAACCTCCTTTTTAAGTTGTTGTTTGTTTTTACTATAATAGTTTAAACAAAAAAAAATCTTTAATTCGCGTCGAAGTCTTTATTTCTGATGTTCATAGATTCTCAGGTAGTGGGTTTAAGTTTTGGGTTTTAAATAGAAGATAGTAAGAGGAACCACCTGAATGTGGGTTGACATAATATATATCAAACACAGATTTCAGGTGGAGAAGTATATGGCAATTATTAAGGTTGGAGATTTGGTGGCAAGAAAGTCTTACGGGGGTGACCTGATGTTCAGGGTTACCAAAATCAGCAGGGATAAGAATGTGATTCTT
>JAWLGL010000177.1:0-4389 GCA_041685035.1 Clostridia bacterium | reverse complement strand
TTTGAATTCTCTCATCTAGCTTCTCAACTGGAAGCGCAGGTTTTAAATCAATAATCAGCTTAACCTGCCGGTTAGTTTCCTTTTGGCCCTTTACAGAGTAGAATACATCCAGCAAGTGCCTGCTTGAGCTGATAACTATAGGCCCTGACACGCCAAAATGGGTAAACAGCATTTCCCCGAAGTCCTGATAAAGTATCTTTTTTTCGTTATACACAACCCTGATTGCAACATTTCTAAGTGACAAACCCTGAAGCTCTTTTACCCATTTCTCATGGGTCTCAAGCGGGACAAGTGAAGGTCTGGGGTCAACTATTGTGTGTCCAAGAGCTTTTGCAGCCCTGTAGCCATCTCCGGTTGAGCCGGTTAATGGGTAGCTCATTCCTCCTGTTGTAAGGATAAGAGCATCACAAATATATTCGTTCCCATCTTTCAATTTTATCCCTCTGACTTGACCATTCTCTTCTAGTATTTCATTCATCTCAGAATTGCATAAGATTCTGACACCACTGCTCTTAGCATACCTTACCAGAGCATCTACAACCTCAACTGCCCGGTCGGATTCCGGAAAAACTCTCCCGCCGCGTTCAACCTTGGTTTTCACTCCCAGCTGGTTAATGAAATCAATCAGCTGAGTATTGGTAAAGCTGTAGAACGCACTATACAAAAATTCCCCATTTCCGGGGACATTCTCAATGAACTCTTGTATATCTGCCTGATTTGTAAGGTTACACCTTCCCTTACCTGTAATCATCAACTTACGGGCCGGTCTTTCCTTCTTTTCAATGACGGTTACATCCGCACCCCTATTGGCTGCCTGGATAGATGCAAACAGACCTGCCGGTCCTGCACCAACCACTATAACCTTCTTCTTCACTCGGACACTCTCCTAAATTCATTTGACTTCTGTTTAGTTCTCAAACTCATATATTGTTATGTTCATCTTCTCTTCCTTCTTGGATAGTCCAAAAATTACACCCTTTGACTTTAAGTTTTTATTCAGGAAATCTACCAGTCGGTACAGTTCTCCATTCTGGTCAAGTTCAAGTACAGCTTTTATCTCCAGCCCTTCCTGCTCTCCCACAATTTTCCCTCCCTGCATTTTAACCAATTTTATTTCGAACAATTCATCAGCAGTCCCCTATTGATTAATTCCTGTACTGCCATAAGTATACTTAGTTTTGCATGAACATAGGTTAGGCCTCCCTGTATATATGCAGTATATGGAGGCTTAATGGGAGCATCTGCGCTCATTTCAATTGACGCACCCTGGATAAAAGTCCCTGCAGCCATAATTACCTCACTGTTGTAGCCGGGCATTGCCCACGGCTGAGGTAAGACATGTGAATCAACTGCAGCGCCCTTTTGTATCCCCTGACAAAAAGCCAACAGCGCTTCTCTGCTGCCCAGTTCCACAGCCTGGATTATGTCTGACCTGGGTTGTCCCGGCTGTGGGGACACTTTGAATCCCAGTTCTCTTAGCAAACCAGCACCGAATTCTGCCCCCTTCAGGCTTTGTGCAACAACGTGAGGTGCAAAGAACAGTCCTGTGAGAATACTTCTGTTTACCCCGAGCGTGGCTCCGCATTCCTTACCGATTCCAGGCGAGGTCAGCCTATATGAGGCAAGCCTTACAAGTTCACTTCTGCCTGCAATATATGCACCCGTTGGCGCCAGCCCTCCTCCCGGGTTCTTTATAAGAGACCCTGCAAGCAGGTCCGCCCCTACCTGACCAGGCTCTTGTTTTTCAACAAACTCACCGTAGCAGTTATCAACAATGCAAGTAATTGCGCTGTCATTGTCCTTAACCGCTCTGATTAGTTCGCCTATATCATCTACACTTAGCGAAGGCCTCCATCCATACCCTCTAGAACGCTGAATATAAACCGCTTTTATACTGTCTTTCCGGATGGCTTCCCGTACCGCCTGTAAATCCGGTCTTCCATTATCCTGCAGAGGTATTTCCCTGTACTTTATACCAAAATCACCAAGTGAACCCTGCTCCGAACCTGTAATACCTATTGCCTCTTCAAGAGTATCATAGGGTTTTCCTGTAACAGCCAGAAGTGTATCACCCGGTCTCAACACAGACCATAGAACGACATTCAGGGCATGAGTTCCTGAAACAAACTGGGTCCTTACCAGTGCATCCTCCGTACCAAAAAGCTGGGCATAAATTGAGTCTATGGCATCCCTGCCATTATCCCCGTAACCATACCCTGTGGTCCCGTGAAAGTATGCCTCACTGACTTTCTGGTCCTGCATGGCTTTTACTACTTTTATTTGGTTATACTCACCCGTTTGCTCAAATTCTCTAAGCTTTTCCCTAATATTCTGCTCAACCTTTTGTGCCAGGTTGAGCAGTGAAGAATCAATATTAAATAACCCGTAAGGCATAATTCTCAGACATCTCCTGCTCTGCAAAATAATTTTCCACGTCACTCAAACATTATACTGATATTGATATCGCCGAATTCAGTCACCATGATTCCCTTGTAAGGATTAGAATTATAGGCAAGCATAGACATGGAACAGCCCCTGAACAGCACTGGGGGAGTCAGACGGAGATTTAAATTCCTCTCTGTATTGTTGATTACCTTTAACGCATTACCACAAATAATGTTTGCCAATTCCTGTATTGAATAGCCTATGAATGCGTCATTTTTATTTGAATAGGTTTCCCTGTTAACCCTTTCCGCAAGCTTCCAAGCGGTTTCGGTGCTTACATTCAGCAGCAGTCCTCCCGATATCTTTCCGTTGAATCCTACTACCGCAGAGTACCCGCCCATTTCGAACGAACTATCGTTATCACTCAGGAATTCAACCTGTCCTTCTGTCTCTACCATAAACATCATAACATCTTCAAGCGCTCTGAAAAATGGAGAGATAATGTTGCTGATTTCTTTTCTCTTATGCTCTCCTTCGCCCAAAGTCTGAATGGCTCTGTTCTCTGCGCACGCGCCAAGAACTTCAATCATCGCGTCCTTTTCGAAGGGCTTGTCGATAAAATATCTTACTCCCAGCTTGTCTGCTTCTTCAGAAATGTTTTTATCAATTGCCGAGCCCATAAAAATAATATTGGCTTCAGGATTGATTTCTTTAATCAGCTTGGTTGCCTGTATACCATCAATGACCGGCATATTTATGTCCATAATTGTAATATCGGGGTAGAACTCTTTATACTTCTCCACAGCTTCCTTGCCATCCTCCGCCACTCCACAAACATCATAACCTTCTGACCTGATAATCCTTGCCATAAGTTTGTGAATAAGCATCGAATCATCAACTATTAGAACCTTGACAGATTTGTTACTGCAGGTATTATTATCTTTCATATTATCCTCCTCCCACAAAATAATTTTACACCATTGCGTTGTATTTGTGTATCAAAAATAGTAAAATGTAAAAAAATATTTAGGTGGAAAGGTTACCTATGAAGATATCAGATATTTACACACGTAAGACTCCTCTTGTTTCGTTTGAAATATTTCCTCCAAAACCGGACATGCCTTTAGACACTCTTCTGAAAACGGTTAGTGAATTAAAGAATCTTGAGCCTGATTTTATCAGTGTTACTTATGGAGCAGGTGGAGGGAACAGGTCCAGAACCATTGAGATTTCATCTGAAATACAAAACTCAATAGGCCTTGAGGTGCTTACACATCTAACTTCGGTTGCTGCAGTGGAAGATGAAATTGATACCATTATCCGCTCTCTGGAAAACAAGAATATTGAAAACATCCTTGCCTTGCGCGGTGACTTGCCTAGTGACATTCCCGATTTCAATTTTAACAATCAGTCCTTTAAATATGCAAGTGATTTAGTGGCTTATATCAGACAGAGGTATGACCGTTTCTGTATTGGAGCAGCCTGCTATCCGGAAGTACATCTTGAATCTCCCGGAAAAGAAGAAGATATGCAAAATTTGAAGCGCAAGGTTGACTGCGGCGTTGATTTTCTAATAACACAGCTGTTTTTTGACAACAGCATTTTCTACTCATTCCTTGAAGATGTGAGAAATATAGGAATCCACTGCCCCATTTCAGCTGGAATCATGCCTGTATTCAATACCAAGCTTATAAAAAAAATTACACAGACATGCGGCGCATCCATACCCCAGAAGCTGGCGAAAATATTAAACAGATATGAAAATAGTCCTGATGACATATTGAAAGCAGGAGTTGATTATGCAGAGAATCAGATTGCCGACCTGCTCGACCATAATGTAGACGGAATTCACCTGTGTACAATGAACAGGTCTGACCAGACCAGGAAAATAATCAACAGCCTGGGTATATAATTATTGTCTTCTCAGTCCAAGAGCCTTGGCAGTTCCTGCATCCTGTAGCTCATCAATGTTCTGAACCATCCAGCCTATAGCGTATCTTTTTA
>JAWLGL010000176.1:0-4440 GCA_041685035.1 Clostridia bacterium | reverse complement strand
AGTAATCCTTTGAAGAACCTTGTTTCCAAGCAGTCCTTCTATCTTGATATCGATGCACTTATGAGTGGTTAGTTTGTTTTCCCTGGCTAAGGTAAATGTATTATCTAGCGAATAAGTTATGGATAAATTATAGCTAAATTATACAAAGTTGTGTTAAAATTTGCAGTGATTAGTTAAGCAACTTCGTCTATATATATGACAGGCAAGAAGGGGGGAGCGTGGTGGAGCCGGATGAAATACTTATAAAACAAATACTTGCGGGAGATAACGATAGTTTCAGAAAACTGCTTCAAAAATATCAGGCACTGGTCTATTCAATCTGCTACAACATTGTAAGAGACCACCAGGAAGCTGAAAACCTTGCTCAGGAAACCTTCATTCAGGTTCATAAAGCTCTTTCCCAATATGAATACAAGGGGTTTAAAACATGGGTTTCAAGGATTGCCGTAAATAAATCAATTGATTTAAAACGTAAGAAGCTGACTCAGAAAGAGTCAAAAGTCATTTTCCTTGATGATATAGAACAGTGCGGATTAGGCCACGCAGACGATGTTCTGGAACAGATTGAAGCAGCGGAGGAATCAAGAAAGGTTCTGGAATTGTGCAGTCAGCTTCCTGATAAGTACGGGAGTGTTCTGATAAAACACTACATAGAGTCAAAAAGTTGTAAACAGATATCAGACGAAGAGGGCATAAGCCCAAGAACTGTCGAGTCAAGACTCTTCAGAGCCAAAAAGATGTTCAGGAAGTATTGGAAGGAGGGAGAGCACAATGCGGCATTTTGATATTAACCAGTGGAAAAGTTATATGGCACAGTCACTTGATAAAAGTCAGGAACAACAAATGGAGCAGCATCTGCTGCATTGTGACGAATGCCTCCAGACATATATATCCGCTGTTGAAGAGTCACAGCAGAAACTAGCCGCAGTGGGAGATAGTCAGAACCTGACTAACAGAATAATAAGCCGCATTGCTGAAGATACAGCTGCGGAGAAAAATGTAAAGAAGGTTGTAAGACCAGGAATGCTTGCCTACTATTCAGCAGCAGCCTGTATAACATTGTGCCTCACGTTTACCGGAGGATTTGATTATATGTCAAAAGGTGTTAATTCAGCCGTATCCTATATTGCCAGTACATCCAAACAAGTAGAGAAAGTTATTGACATCGAATGGAGTGACACATTTAAGGAAAGGACTTCCGGCACGTTTAATAAATTTGAAAAGAGATAAAGGGGAGTGAACCGATTGAAAAAGAAGAGTAAATTTTTAACCTTCATTTTTACCCTGGTGCCCGGAGCGGGGCATCTGTACCTGGGCTTACAAAGGCAGGGCCTGCAGTTATTAACCTTATTTACCCTGTGTATTTTCCTTTCGGGCTGGCTGAATACAGGACTGCTTGCTGTCTTCATACCAATAATCTGGTTTTACAGCTTCTTTGACGCCATGAACAAGGTGTCGGCAGATGAAAAGCACGAGGACATCGACGTACTCCTGATATCCTGGCTCAATAAAAGCGGTACCTTTATGAAGGATAAAGGCAGAATTATAGGCTATTCACTGATATTCTTCGGCTGCTTCCTGCTGTTTGAGAGAATTGTCCTGCCCGAGCTGGAAAGGATACTGACCTGGCAGGTCAGGGAATATTTCAGAACTGGAGTAGTGGCTTTGCTTCTTATTGCTGGCGGGGTCAAGCTTGCTCTGGGCAGCAGGGAAAACGGTACCAAGGATAAGGGAGGGGTGGAATCATGAGGAAATGGAGAGTAGGAACGGTCTCTATGGGTATCCTACTGGTTGCCCTGGGAATTGGTCTTCTTTTTGCACAGATTAATCAGATTCCCGTACTTGAATTTATTTTGAAATGGTGGCCTGTAGTACTGGTTATACTGGGAATCGAGACACTGGTGTATGTATTTACATCAAAACAGGATGAGTCCAAAGTCAAGTTTGACGTCTTCAGCATTATACTTATATCACTGATTATGATATTTAGTGTAGGAGCATATGCCGTTTCAAGCCTTTTAAAAGGTGTCAACATCGATACAATATTTCCAGCCTTCATGCACTACAATTATGAATCGAGCTTTGTCAAGAAAATGACAGTTGACCCGGAAGGAAAGTCGAAGATGCTTGTGGAAAATGCACATGGCAATGTATATATAGAGAAGGGAACAGGAGCAAATATTGAGGTTGAAGCAAATATAACCATACGTAATAACGACGAGGAGTATGCAAAGAATATTTCAGACTCGCTGATAGAAGTTACGGTAACCGATAAGGTTAAAATCAGGTCGAGAAGAAATGACTACCTTGATAATAAGGCTATGATTAAAAGCATAAATATTAACTATACCATAAAGGTTCCCAAGGATATTGAAATTGAAGTTGATAATGCCCATGGTGAAATCAGTATGGAAGGTATTCTTAAGCCGTCAAAGGTAATCTGCAGGCACGGTGAAATAAGGCTCAGAGAAATGGGAGGAAACGTTGAAGTTGATAACTCCCACGGGAACATCAGAGCTTCCGGCGTGAAAGGAAATTTAGATTTGCAGAACAGCCATGCTAATGTAAGTGTTGAGAATATTTCAGGAACCTTGTCAGTCGAAACAAGTTTTTGCGAAGTTGACATACGCAATATCGGCGGCAATATAGAAGTTACCGGAAACAATGGTAAGATAGATATCAGAAATGCTGCCGGAGATGTAAAATCTTCCAACAGGTTTGGAGATATTTACCTTGAAAATGCAAATAAGAAAATCGATATAAGAAACAGCAACGGGAAAATTATGGTTGAAAGCGATAAGCTGATAGAAAAGGACGTACGGCTTGAAAATAGATTCGGGGATATAGTCTTGGTTATCCCGAAGAATCAACAGGGACATTTTAAGGCAAATACCAGACTCGGGAAAATATTAAACAAGCTGAATCTTGAAGTAAATGAAAAAATCAACGAACAGACTATGGAGGGAAAAATAGGTACATCCGGTGTTGTCTTTGACATGGATAACCAGAATGGAAACATAGAAATCCTGACCAACTGATATAACCTGCATTTGGAAGTCATGGTAACCCCGGGCCAATAGGTCCGGGGTTATTAAGTATAGAGAAGACATTAAACATTTTGCCTTAAAACAGCATAGTATACATTAAATATATTATGTAAAGAGGTGATTATATGTCTTACAGAGCGCCGCAGCCTCCATCTCCGCCCGTATGTACGGGGCGATTATATCAGGTAAGACCAGGAGACAACTTATATCTGATTTCCAGAAGGTTTAATACAACAGTACAGGATATTCTTAATATGAATCCGCAGATTACAAATCCAAACCTGATTTATGCCGGACAGGTCATTTGCGTAACTCTTGGCATCCCGCGTACCTGTAGTCTTGCTTTAAGAAGAAATCCTGAAAACACCACAGTCAACGCAGGAGGTGTGGTATGGCTTAATAATGTAGGTAATCAGACACTGGTATTTGCTGCCGGAATATATTTGCCTGATCCGGCAAGATTTGGAGCAGAGGACTACACTGTAACCCTTGCATGGGGAAGGACTACCTTTGATGTTCCAATGACACAAGTGAACGGCATACCAGGTCTATGGGTAGGCAGGACTCAAGCTCCGGCACTTCCACAGGAGTTTTATAACATAGGGGCAATTGATATTTTCCCCGGGCCTGTTGCCGGTGCCCAGGCACGTGAGTTGAACTGCATTTAAAGAGATAAAGTATATCTGGTTCTTCCGTGCTTACTTGACTCCTACCTGCGAACCCTGTTCTTAAGAATATTAAGTAGGTTTTCCATAATTATCTTAAGTTAAAGACTGCGTAATGACGCAGTCTTTAACTCTGCTTTCTATAAAATGCATTGAAATTACTACGAAAATGAAATAGAATAGTAGAGTTAGAAGCTTTAAATTGCTATGAGTTATTTATCTTCAGAGTTGAAGGTATGGATGTTTAACTTCTATTTTCGGAAAATAAATTAACTGCTCATATTTGCTAGTTAATTCATTTTCCTTCCAATAGTGAGGAAACTCCATGGGAAAATTGTTTAAGTTAAATTACTTATTCAGGATGTTAAACATTGAAAGGAGGACGATTATGAAAAAAGATGGGCTAAATAATGGAAGAGTACTGCTTTTTAACAGGAGAATCCTTGAAGCTATCGAAACCTGGGAAGGGGATAGAGTACATATCATTGGTGATTTTGACTGGACGTTTACCTCGCGTGACTCGGAAACCAGCTGGTCGGTTCTTGTTAAAAGCGGATTGATGCCTGAAGGATTTGTTAATGAAAGAGATGCGCTTCACGAACATTATTTCGATATAGAAAGAAATCCAAAAATACCAGAGGAGAAACGAAGGCGGGAGATGAAAAATTGGTATGTAAAGATGCTTCACCTTCTGGAAAAATACAGGTTATGCGAAGATATTATAAAAG
>JAWLGL010000175.1:0-4443 GCA_041685035.1 Clostridia bacterium | reverse complement strand
TCTGCCGTGAAATTAAAATAGGATCAACCGTTGATCTTTCCGGTGAATGCGCAGATGAAATCTTTGGAGGATACCCATGGTTCCACAGGGAGGAGTTGTTCAATGCAGACACATTTCCATGGTCTCTTGCAATAGAGCAGCGTCAGGGCCTTATATCACAGGACATACGAAAGCTCTTGAATCCGTATGAGTATGTTTCACAGAGATACCGGAACACCATTGCCGAGGTTCCCAGACTTGATGGGGAAAGCCCTCAGGACGCAAGGAGAAGGGAACTGTTTTATCTGAATATGTTCTGGTTTATGGCCACTCTCCTTGACCGCAAGGACCGTATGAGTATGGCAACCGGACTTGAGGTACGCGTTCCCTTCTGCGACCACAGACTGGTTGAGTATGTGTGGAACATTCCATGGTGGATGAAGATGTATAATGGCAGGGAGAAGGGTATATTACGCCAGGCTTTAAGAGGAGTACTGCCTGATGATGTACTGGAACGCAAGAAGAGCCCTTATCCGAAAACACATAACCCCTCTTATCTTGCTGCAGTAAGCAGCTGGCTGCTGGAAATTCTCGATAATAAGAGTTCGCCTGTACATGCACTGATAAACACAGATGTAGTTCGCTCAATGCTTGAGTCAAGAGAGACGACTTCAAACCGGCCATGGTTTGGTCAGCTCATGAATACTGCACAGCTGTATGCATACCTGATACAGATTAATCTTTGGTTAAAGAATTACAAGATAAGAATAGATATGTAGGCTGAATGCATAAATCCCGCGAGTTCTTGCGGGATTTATGCATCTAAAAGGATGATATAACCTTAACAACTTTGCCTACTATACGGATTTTGTGCTTAGAGGAATTATAGATTTCCGGCTGGTAATCGGCATTTACAGATGCCGGCATAAGTACAACAGTTTTATCTATTTGAAAGTATTTTCTGATTACAGTTAAGTGCTCGTTAATAAGAACTATGGCAATATCATCGTTTGATAGTGTAGGCTGACGCTGTATCAATGCCAGAGAGCCTTTCCTCATAATGAGGCTCATACTGTCATCTTTTATTCGAACGAAAAAATAGTCATAGCCAATTTCAAGTGTTTCCTTACATACAGATTCATAACCTTCTATATTTTCTAAGCTGAACAAAGGCTTCCCTGAAATTATTGCGCTGACAATCGGAAGTTTTATAAGATAGGAATCAGGAATTCTTATTATCATATCCATACTTGGTATACCGTTTCTACCAAGGAGAAAATCTACCGAAACACCAAAATAGTCGGCAGCCGTATTTAGAACTCTATAACTGGGCTTTCTGATACCAGTTTCATACTGCCCTACCGCTGATGTACTTACATTAAGTATCTTGGCAAGCTGCTCCTGGCTTATTTTCTTACTTTTTCTCAATTCTTTAATTATTCTTCCAGTCATTAACAATAACACCTCATAATCAATTTTATATGAAAAATCACAACTTACAATACAACAATTAGTAATATAATAAGTATCATTGAGATAATGAACGAAAGTTCGACATAATTTGTATACATTGTTACAGTTAGTAATAATTTGGTATATACATTAATATATACTGATGTATAATATTTAAGAAGACAATTGTAGTTCAACTTAAACATTAAATGTAAAGGTTTCGAACTGATATTTTTCAACTATATACTCCACGCTTCTCCACCACACATTTCAAATTTGTCAATGTTAAAACCTTGGTAATGTTTTCCTAATTAAGGAAGATCATAATTACTATTTTAATATTTTTGCCCTGCGTTTTTATAATTATTAAAGACTACAAAAAGGAGGTGACCTCAAGAATACGCATGGCATAATTTATCGGGATACATACAATTTGAATATAGAAAGGTGTGATTTAGTGGAACTTCAAGGAGGTAAGTATCTTACCTTCTCACTCGGACATGAAGAGTACGGCATTCCAATTGAGAGGGTAAGAGAAATTATTGGCATTCTGGAAATAACCCATATTCCAAAAGTTCCTAGGTTCATCAAGGGGGTAATAAATCTGAGAGGAAAAATTATTCCTATAATGGACCTCAGAATCAAGTTTGATATGGAACAGAAGGAATATAATGAGAGAACATGCATTATTGTGGTCGAAATACCAACGGGAGACATAAAAAAGCAGATAGGGGTTGCTGTTGATTCGGTATCAGAAGTGCTGAGCTTACAGACAGCTGAATTAGAACCTCCGCCTGAGTATGGAAATCAGTCAAGCGATGAGTTTCTAACAGGGGTTGGAAAAATAAAAGGGAAGGTCATACTGCTCCTGAATATTGAAAAGGTATTTATGAGTGAAGATATTGACCTGATAAATCAGGTAGAGAGTAATTTGATCAACAAAGAGGAGAAGGTGATTAAATAATGAATATGACAATTGGTAAGAGAATAACCATTGGTTTTACAATTCTGATTATACTATTAATAGTAATCGCTGTGCTTGGATATAAGACTATAAGTGATATAGCCTTTTTAGCCGGTGTTGTCAAAGATAATACTGAAAAAAATATGTTTATTGTCGAGAAAGAAGTAGACCACCTTGACTGGATTCAGGGACTGGATTTATACATGCTTGCAGGAGGCCAGTTCACAGGCCAGATTGATCATACCAAGTGTGGATTCGGAGAATGGATGCACAGCAAGGAGGTACAGGAGACCGATGACAAGGAACTATCTAACCTGATTAACGAGATAAATACACCACATATGAGTCTCCACAGTTCTGCAGAAAAGATACTGAATCATAAGAAGGCAGGAAACGAGGAAGCGGCCAAAAGTGTGTATATTAAAGAAACACTTCCTGCTCTTAAAGCAACCAGGGATATACTTAATAAGATACGGGAGAGGTATGAAACCATTGCTGTCGAAACTGCCGGAAATGCAGCCAAAGATATGGAAGGCAGTGCAAACCGCAGCAGAGTAATTATTGCAGTGGTAAGTGCTATTTCATTAATAGTTGGCGTATTTATGTCATTACTCCTGTCCCGACAAATTGTTAAACAGCTTCAGGAAATTATTAAAAAGTTAAGTGAGTCATCCGAACAGGTAGCATCAGCCTCCGGGCAGTTGTCTGCATCAAGCCAGCAGCTGGCAGAGGGAAGCTCGGAGCAGGCGGCGTCCATAGAGGAGACATCCTCAACCCTTGAAGAAGCATCATCAATGGTAAAACAGAATTCAGAAAACACCAAGCAGGCAGCAGTACTTGCCGGACAAACCAAGACCTCAGCAGATAAAGGTAATACTCAAATGCAAGACATGATGAGGTCTATGGAGGAGATAAAGAAGTCCAGCGACCAGATAGCAAAGATAATAAAGGTTATCGATGAGATAGCATTCCAGACTAACATACTGGCACTAAATGCTGCAGTTGAGGCAGCAAGGGCAGGAGATGCTGGAATGGGATTTGCAGTGGTGGCAGAAGAGGTAAGAAACCTTGCCCAAAGGAGCGCCCAGGCTGCAAAGGATACGGCAGCCATAATAGAAAGCAATATAGAGATGTCAGAAAAGGGAGTAAGCATATCGAAGATGGTGGCAGAATCACTGGGAGAAATAACACTCCAGGCAAAAAAGGTAAACGAGCTTATGGATGAGATAGCCGCCGCCAGTCAGGAGCAGACACAGGGCATAATGCAAATAAATAAGGCAATAGTACAGATGGAGAAGGTAACTCAGCAGAATGCAGCCAATGCTGAGGAGAGTGCAACAGCTTCGCAGCAGTTAAGTGGCCAGGCTGCGAACATGAAAAATGTTGTTAGTGAACTTACCAGACTGGTCAATAAACCAAACTATAAGAATACAATGTACGAACAGAAAATAGGCATCGTTCCGAACAATGCTTCAAGATCCATAGCTGACGAAAGTGGGCACAGTTTAAAGCTCTTGGGTCACGGCAGCAGCAAAGATTTGAAAAGAAGTGGGAGAGCTAAGGAGATAGCACCCGAAGAAGTGATACCGTTGGAGGATGACAGCAAGGATTTTTAATCCGAAGTTGTAGATTTATCACTGTAAAGCAAGCAAAGGAATAACCTGCTCGGTACGACAGGTTTACTCCTTTGCTTGCTTAGTCTTGCCGGAGAATAGAGGAGTATATTTCCTTATTTTGTAAAATAGTCATCTAATTTGTTTACAAATTGAGTAAATAGATGTAATATATTGTTACCAAATCATATCAAGGCGAAAGGGAATAGGATGAAGTCCTTAGAGAGCCAGAAAAAAATCTATACACCTCTTAGAATTACTGCAGTTTACACAGCAGTTGGTCTTGCGTGGTTTGGTTTGTGGGGAAGCAATAATCCCTGGATTGAGTATTTATTTGTATTGGTTACTGCCGGCTTCATTTACCTACTGACAAGAAATTTAGTTAACAGGACAAGTTCACTGGAAAAGGCTTTTAGGAAGAAAAATGAAGAATTT
>JAWLGL010000174.1:0-4495 GCA_041685035.1 Clostridia bacterium | reverse complement strand
AAGCCTGTGGTAGGAGGAACAACCTACCCAAGAAGGGCAGGCATAAGCTCATTCGGAGCAGGGGGAGCAAATGCACACGTCATACTGGAAGAATATGAGCAGTCCGAAACAAGGGTAGAAGTAAAGGAGCAGGAAGAACCACATATTATAGTACTCTCAGCAAGGGATGAAGAGAGACTAAAAGAATATGCAGGCAGATTTGTTGAATTCCTGGAGAGAAATACTAATGCTGTAATCAGGCTGTCGGACATGGCATATACACTGCAGTGCTGCAGGGAGTCTATGGACCAGAGAATGGCTTTGGTTGTATCTAATCTGGCAGAATTAAAGAGTAAACTATCTGGTTACTGTGCAGATAACACTGATGGAATAAACACAGGAAACACCAAGAACCCTGAAGGGAAGATAGACCGCCTTATAAAGGGGAAAGCTGGGAAGGAACTAATAAGTAGTATTATAAGTGACAGAGACCTCGAGACACTGGGGCAGATTTGGGCAGCAGGAGCAGAGATAGACTGGAAGGCATTGTACGAAAATCATAGGCCCAAGCGTATATCACTGCCCGTATATCCCTTTGCAAAAGAACGCTGCTGGCTGGAATCGCCTGGAGATGCCCAATATAGTTCAGGAAATATGCCAAAACTCCATCCTTTGATTGATTCAAACCAATCAACCCTGTATGAGGAATGCTTCAAGAAACTTCTAAACAAAGAGGAATTTTATCTAAGAGACCATGTGATAGGAGAAAATATTGTACTACCAGGAGTGGCCTATCTGGAGATGGCAAGGGCAGCCGGAGAGCTTGCAAAGAATAACGAAAAAGTTACAAGGATAAAGGATGTAGTATGGGCAAAGGCAGTAAAAATGGAAGAAAAGCAAAAAGAGATTTATATAAGCCTGTACCCAAATGGAGAGATGGTAGATGTAGAGATAAGCTCAGTCCAAGGTGATAACAGGACTGTATATGCACAATGCAGGATAGGATATAACGAGACTCAAAGCAGTTTAGGGGTTATTGATATAGAAGCTGTTAAGAAGAGATGCACAGACACAAAACAGGGGGAAGAATGTTACCAACTGTTTGAAGGAATGGGCTTTAGATATGGAAGTACTTTCAGGGCAATAGACAAACTGTACAGGAACCAAACTGAGGCACTGTCATATATAAGACTGCCGGAGGGCTCAGAAGGAATCGAAGAATACACGCTTCACCCTTCACTGATGGACGGGGCACTACAGACAACAATAGTCTTAATGTCAGGCGTACAGGGTGTACAGTATGTTCCCTATGCACTAGGAGAGCTTGAGATATTAAAGCCTCTGACCGAAGAATGTTATGTATATGCACAAACCGAAGAAAGTCACAGTAACAGTGACACAGGCGTGAAGAAGTTTAATATTGTGATTACCGATATAGCAGGACAGGTACTGGTAAGCATAAAAGACCTGACACTTAAAGCCTTCCTGAGGAATCAAGAAACATCCGATAGACTGGATAAAAGTGAAGTCCTGAACCTGCTGTACAAACTATACAATGGTGAAGTTGATGCTGTTAAGATTGAAGATCTTATTGGAAAAAGGGGGATAAAGAATGAATAAGAAGTTTTCACATATAGAAGACGTTTTCGAAAAGATAAAAAACCGTGAAATAATTCCCGAAGAAGGTTATGAATTAATCAAGAAGCTCCAGAACAGTATTGAAATAGAGAGAACCAATGAAGACTCCGGTGAGTCGTCCCTCCTTTATTGTGTCAGCAGATGGGATAAGTCCGAGTTAGAACATACCCACACCAGTAAAGTATCTTCCGGAAACACATTGATTTTTGTTGACTTTGAAGGTATGCATGAAGGTCTAAAAGAAAAGCTGAAAGATGAAGAACACAATGAATCGGCTGTAATACTGGTGAAACCAGGGAACAATTTTGAGAATCTGGGTGATATGGTATTTCAAATCAACCCCGGTAATAAGGAAGACTATTTAAAGCTTTTTGACACACTGAATCAAAAAGGATTAATGCCCAAAAGAATAATATATATGTGGGCTTCAGAGATGTTTAACAGCAGCAGGAATATTATAGATATTCAGCTTGAAAGGAGTATTTACTCTCTCCTGTATCTAAGTCAGGCACTTATACACCACAAAGTTAATGATAGAATTCAACTGCTTTACGTATACACGACCGAGAAAGGCAAAAGCCAACCACTGTATGCAGGAACAAGCGGATTTGCAAAGACCATTCACCTTGAAAATAATAAGTTTAGTTACAGAACTGTTGAAATAGTATACCCATCAGAGAAATATCCAACTCTGGACCAGTTAACAGATATTATTCTGAAGGAATCTGAATCCTCTAATGATGAAGAAGTTCAAATCCGGTATGAAGATGGTACAAGGTTTGTAAAACAGGTGGCAGAACTTGAGTCAAATACACAGTCGGAAAAGAAGCTGCCCCTGAAAGAGGGTGGAGTATACCTGATAACCGGCGGGGCAGGTGGTTTGGGGGTGATATTTGCTGAATATCTGGCCAGGCAGGCAAAAGCAAAGCTTGTGCTTACCGGAAGGACTGAATTGAGTCCGGAGAAAGAGGCACGAATCCAAGAAATAAAATCCATGGGTTCTGATGTACTGTATATAAGGTCAGACATATCCAGGAAGCAGGAAGTAGAAGAACTAATAGCAAAAGTAAAGTCACACTTCAAAGGAATAGACGGTGTCATTCATAGTGCAGGAATAATCAGAGATTCATTTGTATTCAAAAAGACAATCGAAGAAATGCAGTCGGTTCTTGCTCCAAAGATTTTTGGAACAGTATACCTTGATGATGCATTAAAAAATGAGAAGCTGGACTTTTTTGTACTTTCTTCATCAGTAGCAGCAATTATGGGTAATTTGGGACAGTGTGATTACTCATATGCAAACAGCTTTATGGATAACTTTGTACAAATGGCTGAAAAAGACAGAGATTATGGTAAGGTAATTTCCTTCAACTGGCCGTTATGGAAAGAAGGAGGAATGGGTGTTGATGAACAGACTGTAGAGCTGTTAAACCAGACACTGGGTTTAACACCGTTAAATACTGAGTCAGGTATCAAGGCATTTGAAGATGGATTAAAAATGCCTGACTTGCAGTTGGCTGTATTTGAAGGAGACAAAGACAAGATCAGGAACGTTCTTAATCTGAATAAACCAGATACAGTACACAATGACAAGAATAAATCAACTCAGCCGGGCAATAAATGTTTCAACGGAAGGAATACAGATAGTAATCTATTAAAGGGAAAATTAGAAAGTTTTCTTAAAGAAATCCTGGCCCGGGAAACAAAAATACCTTTAGATAAAATAAACTCAGCTGACCCCTTGGAAGAATACGGTATAGATTCAGTAATAATAATGAAGCTCACAAGAGAACTCGAGGAGCATTTCGGGCAGTTGTCAAAAACCTTGTTTTTCGAGCATCAGACCATAGATGAGCTGGTAAATTACTTTAATGAAAACTATAAGGAAAAAGTGATAGAAAAGTTCGGTGTGGTTCTGGAAGACCAGGTTCAGGAGACCAAGTCTCAGACTATTGAGAAAGTAAGAAATGTACCAACCCGGTCACGTTTTGTAAACGGCCATAACCTGGCAAGGAACCAGGGGGTTATATGTGAAGATATAGCAGTTATTGGACTTAGCGGCCGCTACCCAATGGCAGATTACTTAGACAAATTCTGGATGAACGTGAAGGAAGGAAAGGACTGCGTAACCGAAATACCTAAAGATAGATGGGACCACAGCAGCTATTATAACTCCGATAGGGATAAAAAAGGGAAAGTAAATAGTAAGTGGGGAGGATTTATTGATGATGTAGATAAATTTGACCCCTTGTTCTTCAATATCTCTCCGAAGGAAGCAGAGCTTATGGACCCGCAGGAGAGATTGTTCCTGCAGACAGTATGGCATACACTGGAAGATGCAGGCTACACAAGGGAAACCCTCAAAGGAACAAATATCGGGGTTTTTGTAGGAGTACTTTACGGCCATTATGAGCTGTTTGCAGCAGAAGAATGGTTGAAAGGGAATCTGATAGCCTCAGGTCCTTCGCTGGCATCAATTGCAAACAGGGTATCATACTACTTTGACTTTCATGGCCCAAGCCTGGCTGTTGATACAATGTGCTCGTCATCCCTGACATCACTCCACCTGGCATGTGAAAGTATAAAAAAGGGTGAGAGTGAAATGGCCGTTGCAGGAGGGGTAAATCTCTCAATACATCCCGGCAAGTATATTTATCTGAGCCAGGGCAGATTTACATCAAGTGACGGAAGGTGCAGGGCCTTTGGAGAAGGTGGAGACGGATATGTACCCGGCGAAGGAGTAGGGGCTGTATTACTAAAATCCCTTAGCAAGGCAGTAGAAGACGGTGACCATATATACGGAGTAATCAAGGGGACTTCATTAAACCATGGAGGAAAGACCAATGGTTATACTGTACCTAATCCCAATGCTCAGGCT
>JAWLGL010000173.1:0-4521 GCA_041685035.1 Clostridia bacterium | reverse complement strand
TTTCAGGGTCTTCCGGTATTCCTCCCTGAGCCTTGAGACAACCTTTGAAGCTGTTATTCCGCCATAACCTACGCTTGCAATACAGTCCTCGTACGAATTAAAGCCATATCTTTTCAACACCATGTTAGTCCATTCAGGCTTAAAAAGCTGGTTAAAGGTAAGACCTACTCTCTTTAGTTCCCTTTCTATTGCATCTTTACCCTTGGCAATATTCTCTTCTCTTCTTTCCTTCTTGAACCACTGGAGTATTTTATTCTTGGCCTGTGAGCTTTTTACCATTTTGAGCCAGTCAAGGCTGGGGCCATGTATGTTTGATGAGGTAAGTATTTCAATTATGTCACCGTTATTCAAGGTATAATCCAGGCTTACCATCTTTCCGTTTACCTTGGCACCAGTCATCCTGTTTCCTACTGCGCTGTGTATGCTGTATGCAAAGTCTATGGGAGTAGAATTCACCGGCAGACTGATTACATCCCCTTTTGGAGTGAATACGAATACCTCATCAGTAAACAGGTCTATTTTCAGGGTTTCCATAAACTCCTTGGCATCCCTCATTTCCTTCTGCCACTCTAAAAGCTGTCTGAGCCATACCAACTTGGAGTCAAGGCCGTCACCCTGGCTTGTTCCTTCCTTATACTTCCAATGTGCCGCAATACCGTATTCAGCTATCCTGTGCATATCCCATGTCCTAATCTGCACCTCAAAAGGCTGGCCTTCGGACCCGACCAGGGTAGTATGAAGGGACTGATACATGTTGGGCTTGGGCATGCCAATATAATCCTTGAACCTTCCCGGCATGGGTCTATAGTGCTCGTGTACCAATCCAAGTGCGGTGTAGCAATCCTTGATTGAACTTACAACAATCCTGACGGCAAAAAGGTCATAAATCTCCTCGAGCGACTTATTCTGCTCCTTCATCTTACGGTATATACTGTAAAAGTGCTTGGGCCTGCCTTCTATATCTGCTTCTATGTTGAGTTCAGCCAGTTTTTCCTTGAGAGTGCTGGTGATATCCTCTATAAAGGCCTCTCTTTCCCTCCTTTTTTTGGATATCTTATCTACAAGGTCATAGTAACCCTTTGGGTCAATAAACCTGAGGCTCAAATCCTCCAGTTCCCACTTGATTTTGTAGATACCGAGCCTGTGAGCAAGCGGGGCATAAATTTCTAGAGTTTCCCTTGCCTTTTCATCCTGCTTGTCAGCCCGCATATATCTAAGCGTCCTCATGTTATGGACCCTGTCGGCAAGCTTGATAAGTATAACTCTTATATCCTTGGCCATTGCGAGAAACATCTTTCTGAGATTTTCAACCTGCTGCTCCTCTTTTGTGGTGTATGGAATCTTACCAAGTTTGGTAACACCGTCAACAAGCAGGGCAACTTCCTGACCAAATTCACGTTCGATTTGCTCATGTGTATAGTCGGTATCCTCAATAATATCATGCAGGAGGCCCACTACAATTGAAGTACAGTCCAATTCAAGTTCAGCAAGAATGTAGGCAACCTCAAGCGGGTGAACAATATATGGTTCACCCGATACTCTTTGCTGACCCTCATGTGCCTTCTTTGCAAAATTATACGCCTTGTCAATCTCGTCAAAGTCACACTGTGGGTAATATTCCTTTACTCTATCCACCAGTCGTTTGTATGCTGTTTCCTCCATGCTACACCCTTCACTAAAATTGAACCACAGAGTCTACTCTGTATCCATTTATCTTTTCTCTTCCGTTTAAGTATTCTAGCTCAATCAGGTAAATAAGGCCTGTGACCTTCCCCCCTAGTTTCTCCACCAACCTGATACCTGCCCTGGCCGTACCTCCGGTTGCAAGCAGGTCATCTACCATAAGTACCTTCTGGCCCGGTTCAACTGCATCCTCATGCATTTCCATAGCATCAGCACCGTACTCCAGTTGGTATTCTTCCGTTACTGTTTTATATGGAAGCTTGCCTTTTTTTCTGATTAGTGCCAGTCCCTTCCCCATTCTGTACGCAATCGGTGACGCAAACAGGAAACCTCTGGCATCGGTACCTACTACTATATCGAAGTCTATATCACTTACCTTTTCAATCATTGAATCTACTGCATGCCTGAAATATTGAGCATCCTGCAGCACGGTTGTTATATCGATAAAATCGATTCCTTCAACGGGGTAATCCATCACATGACGGAACTTTGATTTCAGGTCCATATTTCACCTCCAGATTTGTAAATCTTAACGTGTATTATTCCCTATGAGGAGTTCTTAACCGAATGGTACTGAATTAATATGTATACTACTGCCAGATGCTGTCCCTGTAGAATTATACTTTCAAGGGTATCAAGTTTGTATTTTGATTTCCCATCACCCAGGTATTCAGGAAATTCTTTGGCCCCAACAATTTCTCTTTATTGTATCATAATATTTGAGATTAAAAAAGGCGTCACAAAGAATCACAATTTTAATCATCTGGGAAACTTATTCAATAAGCTGGATGTTCCATAATTTTTAATTTCCAGTTCAGTTTCTCAGTTTGGCCTTATTTCCCTCAGATTCAGCTGCACAGTTGTTCTGCCTGCATATCGGTTTATTTCAGGAGTACATATTATATCTAACAAGTCTAGACCTTTAAGCTTCTCAATCATTTCTCCCATCCTGAAGCCTATGGCATCAACCTTTGTTCCTCTCTCATCCAGAACCATCTTAAGATGCTTGCCTCCGCCTACAGCTCTCATGCTGCTTATCCTGAGCTTTTCCATGCAAAACAGCGGCCGGGGATTTCCAGGTCCATAAGGCTCCAGAAGCTTTAATTCAGATACCGACTCCAGTGTAAGGAGGCTGCATGTTGCCCTGGCGTCAATCCTGATTATATCAGCCATATGTGCCCTGGCCTTCAATAACCCTGCCATTCTATTAATCTGATTTTTGAATTCAGCCAGACATTCCCTGCGAATGGTAAGCCCTCCCGCCAGTTCATGGCCCCCGAATTTATCAAGCAGGTGGCTGCAGCCGGTTAAGGCTTCAAATAGATTGAATCCCTCAACACTCCTCCCAGAACCCTTTCCCGTATCCCCTTCAAAGGCTATCAGTATGCACGGCTTGTTATACCTTTCGGTAATCCTTGAAGCAGCAATACCTATTACACCGTGATGCCAATTATCTCCATCAATTACCAGGATATCATTCTTATCAAGTCCTTCTTCCTCAATCTTTTCAGTCACTTGTTCCAGGAGTTGGGCTTCTATATCCTGCCGGTTCCGGTTTTCCCTGTCAAGCTCCTCTGCTATTTCAAAAACATTTTTATCTCCTCCGGCTGTCAGGAGCTCCACAGCGCGTCCCGCGTCCCCCAGCCTTCCTGCGGCATTTAATCTTGGCGACAGCATATAGCCAACTGCCCATGTATTAATATCCTCTACACCGGCAACGTGGCAAAGAACCTTCAATCCCGGATTACGGGTTTGGGCCAGCGCCTCCAGCCCGTATTTTACAAGAATTCTGTTTTCATCAGTTAGAGGAACTATATCCGCTATTGTCCCTATGCAGACCAAGTCAAGATACCTGAATGCCTGTGAGTCCTGACCTTCAACTGCTGCTGAAAGAGCCTGCACCAGCTTGAATACAACACCCACCCCGGCCAGGAATTTAAACGGATAGCTGCAGTCGGGCTGCTTAGGGTTTATTACTGCATAGGCCAGTGGAAGTATATCCCTACATTCGTGATGGTCGGTTATAATAACGTCTATGCCCCGGGAGTTGATATACTTAATTTCTTCCACGGCAGATATTCCGTTGTCGACCGTAACAATCAGCGAAGGGCTGCAGTCACAAAGAACCTTAGCGGTATTCATATTAAGACCGTAACCCTCTTCAAACCTGTCAGGGATGTAATACTCCACCTGAGCACCAAGCCCCCGTAAGAAATCAAACAATAGTGAAGTACTGGTTACACCGTCAACATCATAATCTCCATAGACAATTATCCTTCCACCCTTGTCTATTTCGCGGCATATTCTGTCAACAGCCTTCTGCATATCTTTTAGGAGTAGAGGCGAATGAAAGTTGCTTATTTGAGGGTATAGAAATTTTCGGAGGGCCTCAGGGTTTGTCCATCCCCTGCTTGCAAGTACAGCTGCAAGCAGCCTGGAGGTAACTATATCCTCCATAACCCTTTCAACTTCTTGGTTCCGAAACTCATTGACCTGCCAGACTTTATTGTTTTTATTCATACAGCACTTCCCATGTGTTTTATCATATTTGTTGAACGCTGATTCCTATTATACGACAGCATGTCCCTGTATTCAACAGATTTTCAGCCACACGGTCCTAAATGGAGACTGGGTACTGGAACTATGCTGGGCTGCGAAATTCTAATCTGTAGTAAAATTTCACTGACCTGTAAGGAATACATCTGAGGGAAGTACTCTCTATGTTACTTCAAGCTACAGGGAAAATAAATTAACTAGCGAATAAGTTTATTGAGAAATCTTAGATAAACAGGATTCTTGGATTCGGGTGGAGTATTTATCTCCAACTGAATCTTAGAA
>JAWLGL010000172.1:0-4537 GCA_041685035.1 Clostridia bacterium | reverse complement strand
AAAGTTGCTCTTCGGAAGCCAAAATATCCAACTTGACTTGATTTGACTATGTTTAAAATTTTTGGTTCTATGACCTTCTCAAAATTATTATTCATAGAGTTCCCCTCCAAGCACCAGTGACTGTGCAAGTTATGTCTGTAGGCATCCTACAATTGCTTGCGTGTTTAGAGAATTGTCTGTTTAAGCATTTCCAATGCCTTGGATTTATCGGTTTTCAGTGCTTCTTGAACCTCAGGGCTATTAAATTTTTGCCATAGTGCAAGTTTTTTTGAGTCGGGTAATCCTGCAATCAGGTTTGAAATTTCTGGGGGAACGGATTGACCCAGTATCTTGGATAAATTGTTGGTTTCCAAGGCTTGTTTAATTTCATTCATATCGTACTTGTTTAAAATTTCTGCAGCCTTAGTAAGCGCTTCGTTAAGTTTTTTATCATCTGTTCCAGACAGCATTGACATCAGCATGTTTGCCATGTTTTGGTTCATAATTCTATCACTCCCATCGTTTTTGGAACTAAGTCTGGCTCAGTAATAGTACATAAACGGACAGTTAAGCCACACATCTAAAATATACTCAAATTCTGCATGCTTATGACACGATGTGTTCAGCATAATTCACCCGTAGACAGTACCCTCTCTACATTTAATAAGTGCGAAAAAGATGTTCTGTTTTCTTCGCACTTACAAGTTTGATGAGGTGCTGATTCAAGAGCCAAAACTACTGTTCTCAGTGCATAATATGACCCCTGTGCAAATTGTGTGACTTAATTTTTTGGTTTTTACTGATGATTGGATTGGTCATGGAATTCAGAGGTGAACCTTGATTTTTTGATTTTATCACCAAGAACTATATGAATCTCATCTTCGGACTCGCAATCCAGTTTGGTGTTATCAGAATAAGAAGAGTTAACTGATATCTTACATTTTTTATCTATTTCGGAACTGCTGTTGTCCTTCCTTTTACCAAATAAATTAAAGAACATGGTGCTGACTCCTTTCTTCATTTGTTCACGAAATTTCAAAACCATTATATCATATTTTTTTCCATATAAACACCTTAACCGAAAAAAATTACATTTAATTCAATATTTTGCTATTAAATATATGGTTGCAATTATTTTTTATAAGTATGAATAAGTTGATGCCATATTTTTTAAAAAATAATTGCAAATACTGTATGCTCATGGTAAAATATTTTCTGTTACTTGACCAAACATATTTGATTGATGAACTTGAAAGAGGTGAAATATATGAAAGAAAAAATCCACCCGAAATATGGAGAAGCAGTTGTCAAATGCGCATGCGGAGAAACATTTAAAACAGGTTCTACTCAGGAATCCCTGCGTGTAGATATCTGTTCAAAATGCCATCCTTTCTTTACCGGAAAGCAGAAGCTTGTTGATACAGGTGGAAGGGTAGACAGATTTAAGAAGAAATTCGGTATCAAAGACGAAGAGTAATGGATTGAAGTTTTAGAGCTCAAGGTTTGTAAACCTTGAGCTCTATCTTTTAGATTGTAAAAAATCCTTCAATAATATATAATCTTTACGATGTTTAAGGCTGACAGGAAAGGGTGTTTCAGGTGAAGAAATCAAGCATTGGAGGTCAGGCGGTAATCGAAGGGGTTATGATGAGGGGCCCCGAGAGTATTGCAACTGCAATCAGGAAGTCTGACGGTGAGATTATAGTTGATGTAAAGCCATACAAGTCAATAACTCAGAAATATAGACTCTTTAAATTGCCTGTAATGAGGGGAGTAATTGCCTTTTTTGAATCTTTGGTTATAGGTATGAAGACTCTTATGTTTTCTGCAGAGCATTTTGACCTGGAAGAAGACCAGGAGGATTACAAGCCTTCAAGGTTTGAGGCCTTTCTGAATAAACTGTTAGGAGACAAATTCCAGGATGCGGTCATACTCTTTTCACTGATGCTGGCCGTAGTATTCGGGATAGGGCTATTCATATTAATTCCAAATATCATTGCCAAGCTGACCTTCAGTCAGGACAGGATAATGTATAATCTGGTTGAGGGTGTTGCAAGGCTTGTCATTTTTCTTTTATATATTATTCTTGTTTCGCGGCTTAAGGATATACAGAGGGTATTCCAGTATCATGGAGCTGAACACAAGACTATACACTGCTACGAGCATGAAGAACCACTAACGGTTGAAAATGTGTGCAGATATTCGACTCTGCATCCAAGGTGTGGAACCAGCTTTCTGTTGATAGTCATGATTGTAAGTATAGTGGTATTTTCGTTTTTCTGGAGTGAAAATTTTATAATTACGCTTTCCATGAGGCTGGCACTGCTTCCGCTGGTTGCAGGTTTATCCTATGAACTTCTAAAGGTTGCAGGACGCTCGGATAACAGGATAGCTAAAGCGTTTAATGCCCCGGGAATGTGGTTTCAGAGGTTTACGACACGTGAGCCCGGGCAGGAACAGATAGAGGTGGCTATAAAGGCTCTCGAAGGTGTAAAGGTAGAAGACAAGGAAGCAGACAAGTGGTAAGACAAGGCAGTGAGCCGATTAATATAAAGGAAATGGTGGAAAAAGGAACTGAACTGCTATCAAGCTGTTGTGATACGCCACGGCTTGATGCGTCTGTAATACTTGCGCATGTACTGGGAAGAGAGAGATGGTATCTTGCGGCCCATGGTGATGAGGTTTTGCCGGAGCAGGCACGGAAAGAATACTTATCTCTTATAAATCTCAGATTGAGCGGTATCCCTGTACAGTATTTAATTGGACATCAGGAGTTTATGTCGCTGGATTTCTTAGTTGATAGGTCAGTATTGATACCCAGGCCTGATACGGAGGTCCTTGTTGAGGAAATCCTTGGGTATATTTCAGCGCAGTACAGGGGTAGAACTGTTTCCATTGCTGATGTGGGTACGGGCTCAGGGTGTATAGCTATCAGTATTGCAAAGTACGCTCCAAACACTGAAGTCACTGCCATCGATATTAGTGAGGAAGCCTTGGAGGTTGCAAGAAAGAATGCGTATTCAATTGGTGTCTCGGACAGAATAAGCTTTGTACGAAGTGATTTATTTTCCAGTCTCACTGATGAACGTTTCGATATTATTCTATCCAATCCTCCCTATATACCCTCACATCAGATTCGCAGCCTCCAGGTAGAGGTCAGGGAACAGGAACCGAACATTGCACTGGATGGGGGAAAGGATGGCCTTGATTTTTACAGACGACTAATCCGGGACGGGTGTGTATTTCTGAAACCCGGAGGCTTACTGGGGTTTGAAATAGGATATGACCAGGCTGGTCATGTAGAAGAGATTGCAGGACAGTTTAAATGCTACTCGGGTATAAAAGTTATAAAAGACCTTGCAGGCAGGGATAGAGTAGTTACCATTTCAAGAAAAATTTGACTAGCATTTTTTAAGTTTGTATAATTAGATTGCAAAAACCATATGCTTATAGTGTTATTCACACCGGAAACATGGGGTATGGTTGACCCGGAAGGAGGGAACACCTTGGAAAGCTGGTTGGTTGTAATATCGATACTTTTTCCCATTATTTGCAGTCTGCTTTTCCTGCTGTTGAGAAATCCTGTCATAAGAAACTCCTTGGTTATTGCTGCATCTGTTATTTTAATTTTGACCTCACTCGGGTTTACATACTTTTTTGGCCAGAAATCTGTGGACTTGCATAATCTTTTCGGTATAGATCTTAATGACATTGTAACTGTTCTAGATTTTGCGCTCCTTGCATATATCATTTATGTTGGAGCAAGACTAAAAAGTTGGCTGATAGCCATTCTGGCGTTATGTCAGCTTGTTCCGCTGGCCTATTTTGAATTGACATACAGGGAGGCCCTTCATAGGTCGGGTGCACTATTCCATCTTGATGGCTTATCCATAATAATGGTGCTTATTATTTCGATAATCGGCTCGCTGATAGCCGTCTTTTCTATTGGTTATATGAAGAGGCATGAAGACCATCTCAAGCTTAAAAAAAGCAGGCAGCCGGTATTCTTCTTTGTTATCTTCCTTTTCCTCGGCGCCATGAACGGTCTTGTTCTAGCCGACAATCTTCTGTGGTTGTTCTTCTTCTGGGAGGTTACAACGCTTTGTTCATTTCTGTTGATAGCTCATGATAAAACCGAGGAGTCAATCAAGAATGCAAAACGGGCTCTGTGGATTAATCTCTTGGGGGGAGTAGGTTTTCTAATAGGTATAATGCTCATATTCGGTAAAACCGGAGGGGTACTGATAAGCAGCCTGCTGGAGGGTACCGCTGTACCTGCAGAGCTTATCCTGCTTCCGGTGGCATTTTTATGCTTTGCCGCCTTTACAAAATCGGCCCAGCTCCCCTTCCAGAGTTGGCTTCTGGGCGCAATGGTTGCTCCTACTCCTGTGTCAGCTCTTCTGCATTCAAGTACCATGGTCAAGGCAGGAGTCTACCTGGTTGTCAGGTTCTCTCCGGTTCTGGCCGGAACCCAGCTGGGGTTCATGGTTGCGCTTGCAGGGGCATTTACATTTGCAGTTACGTCGGCTATAGCCATAAGCCAGTCCAATGCCAAAAG
>JAWLGL010000003.1:0-26314 GCA_041685035.1 Clostridia bacterium | reverse complement strand
GCCAAGCAGATGAACCTATTGCTCAAGAAACAAGCATTAACGCATTTTTTACATGTCCGGAAACAACTGATATTCAGTATTTGACAGATGGCTACCTGCACTCTGAAGAATGTATGAGTTCGTCGGAGAAAGTCCAGCGTCAGATAGAGGACCTGGCAAGGAAAGTGGCTAGAAGTATAATCGGAGCCAGAGGAATTAATGAATAATCTGCACTGCGCAGACAGGTTTGATTTAAAACTGGAAAAATAATTAATTATAGAATATAGGGCCTTGGACTTGATAGTATGAGTTATTCTGATTATCAAATCCAAGGCTGTATTAATATTAAGAAGTAGAGCATAAAGCAATAGGGAAACATGTCTACGATAGTGACAAAATGTTGAATCTATTGTATAATAATACCATAGGTACGTATTAATTCTGAAACAAATTCGGGTTACAGATTCACCAAGCTGCTGTAGATTATAAGTCATTTATCTGTAGGAGGCCTGTAACATGGGGCAGGAGAATGAGCAATTGAGGCAATCAGGAGGCTTTGGACATCCAGGTGCCGTAAATACCGTAACAGTTGTTGACGAGCCTGAGGAGAATACTACAATATATTCATGGAGAGACGGCCAGTTAAAGAAGCTTCCGTATGAGGAGCATGAGGCAAAGACAGGCCAGAAGATAAAGACATTTATGAGTTTTGTTAAGGTAGAGAGTGTTTTTATAGTTACTGTAAATAAGGAAGAGATGAGTATTACAATAAACGGAGGCACGATTCAGGATAATTCCCTGAGGAAATCCGGGGATTCTGCCAAGTACTATGCTAAGGACAAGGAAGCGGGTGAAAAGCGGGAATATGTCCATAAAGTTTCTGCAGATGCACCTGCACTGATTTTTTCTTTAAACCGTGAGGATTTCGGTCAAGAAATTAAAGGAAAGGTTATTAACGGTGAGAGAGTTTTCCTGCTTTAAATAAGAGGGGTGAGCTTATGGAAAAAACAATGGTTATTGAACCGGTAAAGCGTAACGATGCAAAGACCGAAGAGAGCCAGCAAGAACTACATAATGAAAACCAAGAAAGAGGCTATATGGTTTTTGTTGCAGACCGGGAGAATGAGGGTATTGCAGCCGAAATGGAGATTAAAGAGGGAAAAGACCGCCAGGAACAGTTGTTGAAAAGAAAAGGCGCTGTAGAACGTATAAGGTGTGGACCGGAGAAAGACAAAACGAAAAACCAGGCTAGGAATGTACAGCAGACCAAAGAGGTACAAGAGGACCTCAATAGGTATCGATAATGCCTTGACTCACCAAGGAGGAACTTTTGCGTATGCCCAAGCTTTCAAAGGAACTGAAAATACGGCTTATTATTTACATAACATTATTATTCGCAGTGTGCCTGTATCTTACACCAAACCTTTCTGTTACAGTCGAAAGGATCAATAAGCAGGAGCACAAAAATTTCTTCGACCGTTTTATATCCAGTCAGGAAACATTTGCTGCCAGTCTGGTACACCCCGTCGAAAACCTGGGTTTAGTTTTCAAATATGATTCTATCAAGAAAAAATATCTTGGCTATACCAGGAATGCTTTGATTGCAGTCCTGATTCTTATTGCTTTTATTGAAATAAAAATAAGGATGGAAAGAGGAGAATATAAGGATATTGAGCATGGTTCCAGTTCATGGGCCAAGGGAGAAGAATACGAAATCCTGAATAAGTCAAAAGGTATCATGCTTGGAGTGGATAGGTGCCTGGATATTGAAAACAGGGTTATTAATAAAAACATCCTGATTTTCGGTGGAGCAGGTTCCCGAAAATCAAGGGGATATGTTATGCCCAACATCATGCAAATGCTTGGCTCCTATGTTATTACCGACCCCAAGGGCGAACTTTATGATATGACAGCCGGATTTCTCAGGGCCAATGGCTACGATGTAAAGGTATTGAACCTTGTGAATCCTGACTGCAGTGATACCTACAATCCTCTTGCCCATATCAAGACAAATATTGATGTTGATATCATAAGCCATGCGATAATTGAGAATACCAATGCAGGCTCAAAACCTGAGGACCCGTTCTGGCCGCTGGCTGAAAGGGCCCTTTTAAATTCGTGCATATACTATATTCTTTCGAAATGCCCGCCGGAAGAGCAGTCATTAAGCAGCTGCCTAAGCCTTGTACGCAGTGGAGCAGATTTTGACCTTATGGACAACATGTTTATGGAACTTCCTTTTGAACATATGGGCAGAAAAAACTATGAGACCTTCAGGCTTGCAGTTGACAAGACCAGAGCAGGAGTGCTGGTCGGCCTTGCTACACGCCTCAATCCTTTTGATACGCCGGAGATAGCCTCACTGATGAGCAGTAACAACATGGATATTGAAGGGCTGGGGAAGAAGAAGACCGCCATTTTCTGTATTACACCCGACAGCCACAGCACATTTAACTTTATTGCTACAATGTTTTACGGGCAGGTGCTGCAAAGGTTGTATGATGTTGCAGATAAAAACGGAGGCTCTCTTGATGTTCCCGTATTCTTTATGCTTGACGAGTTTGCAAATACGGGTAGAATACCTGATTTCAACCAGAAAATAAGTACCAGCAGGAGCAGGAAGATAAATATAAGTATAATTCTGCAGAGCTTAGACCAGCTGATAGAACTATATAAGGATACCTATGAGAATATTATATCCAACTGTGATACCCAGATATTCATGGGAAGCCAAGCCTTAAAAACCTGCGAATACATTTCAAAGAGCCTTGGGGAAGCAACCATATATAAAAAGACCGAGTCGTTGAATACTTCTTATACAGGGATGATGGACATGTTCAGGAATTCCGGCTCAAATGCTTCAATGACCCAATCAGATCAGTCTATGGGAAGGTCCCTGATTACTGTTGACGAATTGAAGAGGCTGGAGCTCTGGACAGAAATAATCATGGTCAAAGGGGTGAAGCCTATTAAGTGCAGGAAGCTTGATATTGCGGAGCACCCGAGGTATAAGGAAGCGGAAAACAGCAAGATAAGTCATAATGAACTGAAGGTTAGCGACAGAGGTGAGTGGAGAATATTTAATCCATACGGAGCCCAACCCGACGAGATGGAGGAGGAAGTCTCGGAAGAGGAACTGGAGAGAAGATTTGATGAACTTTTTAATATTGTGTAGTATTGAAATCAATTTATTCAAGGGGATAAAAAGATGATGCTGAGGAGCCTGGATAACAGGATAGATGAACTACTCACCTTTGCAAGGATAAATGCAAACAGCTGTCTGGACAGGAAGGAATCTGGTGAGGAGCTGCAAAGGTTTAAAGAGAAGCTGGGCGACTTTGTTGAACAGTATGAGAGTGAATTCAATGTAAAACTTATGGATGAGATTAAGGTGTTCAAAGAGATGAATCACAAGGATTGGGAAGGCATATTTGAAACCTATGGCAAGTTTACCGAGTTTATCTTCAGGTTTGAAAAACTTCCTGAAGGAAAAAATAAACTGGCCAAAGAACAGCATGTAATGCAAAAAATCAAAATGTTCTTGTGTGGAGTAATTATCAGTCTAATAAAAACCTATGGGATGGACAAACATACAGATAAGGTTGTTGGCAGTAAGCCTAATGAACGTGATTACCCGAATGATATAAAAGATATCAGCAAGAAGGATTTCTTTGAAAAAAATTATTCATACATTTATTTTCTAGCAACCTTGGATAATGTGCCTTCAATTTTAGAAAACCCCAAGAATGGAATGGATATGCTGTCAAAGGATTATAACGAATACATGAAGAAAGTGCAGAAGTCGGGACGCATAAGATAACAACCGCCAAAAAAGTTGCTGCAGTCTGTTTTCAGGACAGCAGCTTTTTATTTCACCTGAACAAAACTAAGGTCGTGCTTCGGCTAAATTCATTGACGCTGCTGTAACTGCTTTGATATACTAATATCTAATAAATTCTGGGGGGGAGTATCTTGGAAGACAAGTTTAATAATATGCAAACAGGTTTAACTTTTGATGATGTTCTACTGGTTCCCGGCAAATCAGAAATTTTACCGAGGGAAATTGAAGTATCTACATTGCTTACGAAAAAACTGAAGCTGAATATTCCACTTATTAGTGCTGCGATGGATACGGTGACTGAGTCCAGACTGGCCATTGCAATTGCCCGTGAAGGTGGAATAGGCATAATTCATAAGAATATGACCATAGAGGAGCAGGCTACAGAGGTTGATAAGGTAAAAAGGTCGGAGCATGGAGTTATTGTCGATCCATTTTTCCTGTCTCCAGAGCACCGCATGCATGATGCCGTGGAGCTTATGAAGAAGTACCATATATCAGGTGTTCCGGTTACCGAGCAAGGGAAGCTGGTCGGGATTATTACCAATAGGGATATCAGATTTGAAAATGATTTTTCAAAGAAGATATCCGAAGTCATGACTCGGGAGAATTTGGTTACGGCTCCTGAAGGTACTACCCTTTCTCAAGCCCAGGAAATACTAAGGAAAAACAAAATTGAAAAACTCCCTATAGTTGACGGTCAGGGTAATCTCAAGGGATTAATTACTATAAAAGACATTGAAAAGGCAATAAAATACCCCAACTCTGCCAAGGACCATAGAGGAAGACTACTCTGCGGTGCCGCAGTTGGTGTTTCGAAGGAGCTAGAAGAGAGGGTAAGCGCCCTGGTAAAGGTAAAGGTTGATGTGATAGTGGTCGATTCTGCTCACGGCCATTCCAAAAATGTTATTGAAGCCATAAAAACCGTTAAGAGGATGTTTCCGGATATACAGGTTATTGGAGGTAATATAGCAACCGCAGAGGCGGCAAGGGATCTAATCAATGCAGGTGTGGATGCGGTTAAAGTAGGTATAGGGCCTGGCTCAATCTGCACTACAAGGGTAGTGGCAGGAATTGGTGTGCCGCAGATAACAGCTATAAGTACTGTAGCAAAGGAAGCCGCGAAACACGGTATACCTGTAATTGCCGATGGAGGTATAAAATATTCAGGAGATATTCCAAAGGCTGTTGCTGCAGGTGCGGATGTTGTAATGATAGGCAACCTGTTTGCCGGCTGTGAAGAGAGTCCGGGTGAATCAGAAATATACCAGGGCAGGAAGTTCAAGGTATACAGGGGTATGGGCTCACTAGGAGCAATGCAAAAGGGAAGCAAGGACAGGTACTTCCAGGAAGATGCCGAGAAACTGGTGCCTGAAGGGGTAGAAGGACGAGTACCTTACAAGGGACTGCTTTCCGATACGGTGTTTCAGTTGGTTGAAGGGCTTAAACACGGGATGGGATACTGTGGCACTAAGGATATTGAAGAACTCAAGCAGAAGGCAAGGTTCATCAAAATTACAAATGCTGGTCTCAGGGAAAGTCATCCGCATGACATCTATATAACCAAAGAGTCACCAAATTACAGTACCAGCAGTTAAGTGTTTCTTTCATCAGATATAGTGTTAGTACCAGCAAAAGGGAACATAATGTTCCCTTTTGCTGGTTAATTCATTTGACTTAGCCAGGGAAAACGATTAACCGCTCATAAGGACTACGAAATCAGATAAACTAGATGCTTGTTATACTAAATTTCAGACTGGGATTAATTCGCCATCGTGGCTCAGTAATTCCTAGAATTGACGTCCTGTCAATTCTTCCTGAAATTGAGCATAACTTCGCATAGTTTATCTATGATTTCTCCGTAAACTTATTCGCTGGTTAATTCATTTCCCCTACAGCCATAAGTAGCATAGAAGTAGGCCCTCAGGTTCCATGTTCTAGTTTTCAGTCTCCATTTACTTATATGTATTGTAGATTTGGATAACATTATATATAATCAAATAATTAGAAAGAAAAGGGTAGTTTTTCTGGAGGAAACTGCATGCGAGACGTAGAGGTAAAAACCCAATCACGGGTTGAATTTATTGATATAACCGGAAGGATAGAAGCTGTGCTAGAGGAGTCGGGGGTTAAAGAGGGCATATGCTTGATTTTTGTGCCGCATACTACCGCGGGAGTTACCATAAATGAAAATGCAGACTCTGATGTTGTACATGATATGCTGAAGGGCTTGGAGGAAATTGTCCCATTCAGTAACCGGTATCTGCACCGGGAGGGAAATTCTGCAGCGCATATAAAGGCCAGCCTCATAGGCAGCTCCGAATCTGTGATTATAGAGAACGGAAGGCTCCGGTTGGGGACGTGGCAGGGCATATATTTCTGTGAATTCGATGGCCCAAGAACAAGAAAGGTGAGTGTTAAGATTATTGAGGATTGAGGTGGAGCAATATGCATGAATCATATATGAAAAGGGCTTTGGAGCTGGCCCTGGGCGGGTGGGGCACCACCAATCCTAACCCTCTTGTCGGCGCTGTAATAGTAAAAGACGGATGGATAATAGGAGAAGGTTATCATATAAAACCTGGAGGAAACCATGCAGAGGTTGCTGCCTTGAAAAATTCAACTCAGGATGTGAGAGGTGCAACACTGTATGTTAATCTTGAACCGTGTTCACATTTTGGCAGAACTCCGCCCTGTGTAAATGCAATAATAGAGGCCGGCATTTCTAGAGTGGTAATAGGTATGAAGGACCCTAATCCTCTCGTAGCCGGTAAGGGTGTTGAGATATTAAGAGCTTCAGGTATAGAAACCGAGGTAGGTGTTCTGGAAAGGGAATCGAAAAAGATTAATGAGATTTTCATTAAATATATAACTCAGAGAAAACCTTTCGTAATTCAAAAAACAGCAATGAGTCTTGACGGGAAAATATGTACAGCTGCCGGAGAGTCAAAGTGGATTAGCAGCGAAGAGTCCAGAAAATATGTACACCATCTTAGAAGCAGGGTTTCGGCAGTAATGGTTGGTACAAATACGGTCATTAAGGATAATCCCAGCTTAACTGCACGTGCCGAAGGTGCTGTCAGAAGTCCAGCCCGGATTGTTTTGGATAGGACAGGCAGGATACCAATGGACAGCAAGGTGTTCGATAACACGGGGGCAGATGTGATAGCTGTGGTATCCGAACAGGTGAGCAGAGAGAGGATAGCAAGACTTGAGGAAATGGGCGTTAAGGTCGTGGTGGCTGCAGAAGTTGATAACCAGCTTGACCTTTGCGAGCTGGTAGATAAACTTTATGCTTTGGAACTGGACAGTATTCTGCTTGAAGGAGGAGGACAGCTGAACTTCTCAGCACTTAAAGCAGGTGTTGTGGATAAGGTAATGATATTTGCTGCACCTTTGATTTTAGGAGGTAAAGAGGCACTGACACCGGTTGAAGGGGAAGGCTGGAATCATATTCCGGAAGCCGTCAGGCTAAAAAATGTTTCTACAAGAATGATAGGTAATGATATACTTATTGAAGGGTATACCAGCGACCTGTTCGGTTCAGATAAGGGGGATGAATGTGTTTACGGGCATTGTCCGGGAAATGGGTGTTGTAAAAAGCATTGAGCTTTCAGGAGTTCTTAATAGAATCCGCATTGAATGCAGTGAGGTAGCAAGGGAAGTGAAAATGGGAGACAGTGTTTCTGTGAATGGAATCTGTCTGACTGTCTCAGCGTATGGAAACAGCTGGTTTGAAGCCGATGTAATGCCTGAAACTCTTAGGAAGACAAACTTATCAGACCTTAATGTGGGAGGAAGGGTCAACCTGGAACCTGCACTGCGTCTTGAAGATAGGCTTGGAGGGCATATTGTCAGTGGACATATTGACGGTATAGGTGTAATTAAGCAGATTAAGAATGAAAAGAATGCAGTCTGGATAATAATTGAAGCTCCTCAGGAAATAGCCAGGTATATAGTGATGAAAGGTTCGGTTGCTGTGGATGGTACAAGTCTTACGGTTGCCTACGTTGAGGGTAGCAGCTTTGGAGTGTCCCTCATACCTGCAACACGTTCCTTTACTACTCTGGGAACAAAAAAAGTGGGAGATAAGGTTAATGTTGAGTGTGATATAATTGGGAAGTATATAGAGAAGCTTATAAAGCCCGACAACCAGGATGCAGAGCAGAAAACCGGCGGGATTGATATGGCATTCCTGGAGCAGAAGGGGTTTATTTAATAAGTTTGAGTTGTGAAGAGGGGAAGTTTCTTGAGCGAAGCGAATGACGCGTCCCTCTACCTTATATATAAGAGGATGAAAGCATGGATATAATGTTTAATACAATTGAAGAGGCCATTGAAGAAATCAAGGCAGGCAGAATGGTCGTAGTAGTTGATGATGAAGAAAGGGAGAACGAAGGTGACCTCATCATGGCTGCCGAAAAAGCTTCTCCTGATACCGTTAACTTTATGACCAAATATGCCAGAGGGATGATGTGCGTACCTGTTGAAAAAGGAAGGGCAAGACAGCTCGAGCTTCAGCCTATGGTGGAGAAGAATACCGAACATATGGGTACAGCATTTACAGTAACGGTAGACCATAAATCAGTTACAACGGGTATATCTGCGTTTGAAAGGGCACGTACAATACTGGAGATAGTTAATCCCGATTCCAGGCCTTCGGATTTTATCAGGCCAGGCCACGTGTTCCCGCTTATAGCAAAAGAGGGAGGCGTACTAAAACGGGCCGGACATACTGAGGCTGCGGTAGACCTTGCAAGAATTGCAGGGTTGAGTCCTGCAGGCGTAATATGCGAGATAATGAATGAAGACGGCTCAATGGCTAGAGTCGAACAACTGAAACAATTTGCTGCTGTGCATGAATTGAAGATAATTACTATTGCCGACCTGATTAAATACAGAAGCATATATGAAAGATTGGTAAGAAGAGTTGCTACTGCACGCCTTCCTACTGCAAATGGAGATTTTAATGTTGTTGCTTATGAGAATGTTATAAACGGTGAAAACCACCTGGCTCTAGTCAGAGGCCAGCTTGATAATCCTGATGAACCTATACTTGTGAGAGTGCATTCGGAATGCCTTACAGGAGACGCCCTGGGTTCATTAAGATGCGACTGCGGTGATCAGTTGGATGCAGCAATGAGAGCTATTGATAGTTCGGGCAAAGGTGTGGTATTATACATGAGACAGGAAGGAAGGGGAATCGGGCTTGTAAACAAGATAAAGGCTTACGAACTGCAAGACCAGGGCAAAGATACAGTCGAAGCCAATATCCTTCTAGGTTTTGCCCCTGACTTGAGGGAATACGGAATAGGGGCACAGATGCTTGTTGACCTTGGTGTCAGGAAAATCAGGCTTCTTACCAATAATCCCAAGAAAATCGTCGGTCTTGCCGGATATGGGCTTGAAGTAGTAGAGAGAGTTCCTATACAGGCATCACAAAACGAGTGCAACAGGGAATACCTGATAACAAAAAGGAATAAGATGGGTCATATCCTTGACATTGATTCCTAGACTTAATCAACTAATAGAGAATTAATAAGAAGCTTTATCACAGTAAATCTGGAGAAAGGATGGAGTATTATTATGATTAAAACAAACGAAGGCAAGCTTGTTGCCAGTGGACTTAGGTTCGCCATTGTTGCAGGTAGGTTTAATGAATTTATTACATCAAAACTCCTTGGAGGTGCTGTTGATACCCTTATCAGGCATGGGTGTGAGCAAAAAGATATTGAGGTTACGTGGGTTCCTGGGGCTTTTGAGATACCGCTGGCAGCTCAGAAATTGGCAGCCGGGAGGAACTTCGATGCAATAATATGCCTGGGCTCAGTAATCAGGGGTTCAACCCCTCATTTTGATTACGTATGTGCAGAAGTATCCAAGGGTATTGCAAAGGTAGGACTTGATACAGGACTGCCAGTCATATTCGGTGTAATTACCACCGAGAATATTGAACAGGCAATAGAGAGAGCCGGCACAAAAGCGGGAAATAAGGGTTCTGACGCTGCTATGGCTGCTATTGAGATGGCAAATCTTTTAAAGACCATATAGCTTTCACGGCTCCACAATCAAAAACCGGATTGCTATTAACCTAAAAAAGGTATAAAATATAAGTAGAGTGATTGTGTATATAGGGGGAAGTACATATGGCAAGGAAAATAGTAATGGCATTAGCAGTCTTACTGGTTTTTTCTCCATTAAGTGCCTTTGCAGAAAAAACTATTTCAACAGCTGAAGATATTTCTGAGCAGTATGATAGGCAAAAAGAACAGGGTCAAAGAATAATTGACTCTTCATCCAGTGATGTCGATTCCATAATTGAGAGAGAGAAAGAAGCACTGGACCTTGAAAAAAATTCTGGAAAGTCTGACCCTACTGGAGCCTTGGACAAGCTGGGAAAAGGAACCTATAGATTCACATGGGAAGTACTTATTCAGATTAGGAGTAACAGTCTGCCCATAGGTGCTTTGGGTATAATTGCTGGTGCTTTGATATTCTTTGTTTTCGGTCCTAGAAACATGACCAGAAGAAGGTATGGTGCCATGCTTATGCTTGGATTTTTTTCGATAATAGTTATTGCCCATATTGCTCCTGTAATATTTTTAATTATGATTCAATCATGATTTAATAGCGAGAGGATTATGCTATGAAGGTTTTAATTGCAATTAATAATGACGCCATCTCTGAGGCTATAGGAAATTATTATAAAAAAGAGTATGGTGAAGCTCTGGAAATTAAGAATGTCTACTATTTTAAAGCTTTACTCGAAGAAATAAAGCTTAATTTTTATGACCGCATTATTATTCATGAAGAATTAGAGCCTTTCTCAACTTCAAACATTGAGGTTATCGACAGTAATCTGTTCAGTATTGTAGATAAGATTTCGGATGAGGGTAAGGGTGAGACAATAATTCTTATATGTTCCGAAAGAAGGAAGAGGGACGATAAGCTTGTCCGAAGGATGTTCAATATTGGTATTTACAATGTTCTTATTGGTGAGGACAGAACTATACAAGAAGTTACTAAACTATTGAACAGTCCAAGAACCAAGAAGGAAGCTAAAAGTTATATCGATTATGACCTTGAGGAAGATGCATATACGAAAGATGAAGAAGTTAATGAAGCCGAATTGAACAGGATTCTTATGGCCTTTGAGAATGCAGCAGGGGATGAAGATAAATATATTGAGATATTTGAAAGGATTGCAGACCAGTATACCAATATACAGCTCAAGGTAATTTCCACCTTTCTTCCTGAACATGTAAGAAGGGTTTTAATGCAAAGATGCAGTAAGTATAAAGAAATTTCAGCCGTTTCAGTGACTACTAACGTAGACAGGCAGGATATTGGCTCATTTAAGGATGGAGGAGATACGGGTGTCGAGAAAACACCTGCAGACCATGAACCAAAAGATACTGCTGCTCAGAAAAGCGGTTACAAGGCTCCTGAAGCTTCAGAGGAACAGGCGGGTACTGAGTATAAACAGGCTGGAAACAGACTGGAGGTTCCGAGACCGGGTGCCGGCTATGGGACCAACATGAGAGAGAATCAAAATGAGAGGCATCTTCCCGCAACATCATCAAATGATGCTCCTGCCAGGATTCACAAGGTAACAGAAGTAATTGAAAAGGAAATTATCAGGGAGGTATATGAAACCCCAAAGGACTACAGAAAGGTAGTATGTTTTGTGGGCGCTCACAAAACAGGAACTACTTTTGTTACCAATGCGGTTGCAACATACCTTACCAGAAGAGGTATCAAAACGGCAATAATTGATGTTACCAGAAATAAAGATACATATTTTATATATGCAATAAATAACGAGAATAACCGTGAAACTGCTGCAAAAAGCTTATCACTGCTGGCTAAAGGCAAGGACTGTCCGCTTGAAGTAAACCGTATCAGTGTCTATACAGGTATACCCGGACAGGTAAGCAAGGAAAACGTAGACTACATGAAAATGATAGAGATAGCAAAGCACAAGCATTCTGTTGTTCTGGTAGATTGTGATTTTGATACGCCCCTGGAGTTCTTTAAGATTTGCCAGAATATTTATGTTGTGCAGGATATGGATACTCTTAATCTCCAGCCGGTTACATCCTTTCTGAGAGAGCTGAAGTACAGGGGAGTTAATCTTGAGAAGGCCAAAGTGGTAATTAACAAGCACTTGAAATGTGCGCTGCCTGCCAAGAAGGTAATTGAGGGTTTAACCTATTACAGTAATCCGGAGATGACAATATATGACGAACTGTTTGAGAAGAGCATAGGCTATTATATTCTTCCGTTTGACGAACATAATTTCAGGAAGTATGTTGAGGGCCTCTACCTTTGCAAAATAAACTATGCGGACTTCACTGAGGATTTCAAGGAGGCACTTGAACATTTGGTATCCAGTGTATATCCTATAGGACCGTCCAAAAGCAAGGTAAAGGACTTTAAAAATATTTTCAACTCAATTAAGAGTATGATTTCAATCAGCAAGAATTCATCTGCTGACCATTCGGAGTCTGATAAATATAATTTCTAACATGGTGAAAAATTATGATGATAGCTGTTCAGGCAATAGTTAATATTATACTGATTGTAATAGTATATTTCCTTATTAAGCATGTAGATGTTCTTAACAATATGAAAAAGAACTATTCTACTATAATTGTAATTCAGAAGATAATGGAGATATTGGGAGAAAAAATTCCTTCCTCAAAGAAAATTGAAGAGATAAACAATGTATTTTTAGATAACTATAATATAATGTATTCAACCATTGTATCTTATTCCCAGGGCGAACACATAGTTAAAGCAAGTAATGTAGACTCTGCCTATCACAGTACATACAAGTATCTTATTGAGGAACCGATGTTCAAACATAATATCCAGACCCATGTCCCCAAATACGCTACCACAGATTCGGAAATGCCTCTAAAGTATAACAGTGCCAATGAGAGAGATATAAAGTCAGTGATGTTCCTGCCTTTTTATCTCGATGAGGTATATGCTGGGTACTGGCTTCTGGAAGATACAAGGCCGAATGCGTTTGATGAGCTTGAAAAGGTTCAACTTAGTATATTGAAGGATAACCTGGGACTGATAATTGAAAACAGTAATTACCAGACTGCTATTGAGAATATGGCAATAAGCGACAGGCTAACCGGGCTGTATAATAGAAATTACCTTTACAGCACGGGGAAAAATATTATTGATAGTTATCCGATATCTACAGTTGTTATATGTGATATAGACTTTTTCAAAAAGGTCAACGATTCTTACGGGCATGATATTGGCGACAAGGTACTTGCTGCTATTGCACATGTATCAAGGGAACTACTTGATAATAAAGATATCTTCGTAAGATTCGGAGGCGAGGAATTTGTAATACTACTTCCCGGCAAGGATATTTCTCAGTCCAAGCCAGTAATTGACAGGATTAGAGAAAGCATTGAAAATACAAAAATATACATTACCGATGATAAAATGATTAGTGTTACTGTGAGTTATGGTATCAGCATTTTAAAAAAGGGAGAAAACCTTGATGATTCTATTAAGAATGCAGATATTGCACTTTATAGGGCAAAACAAAACGGAAGAAACCGTATAGAAGTGGCTTAGCTGGTATAATTATGTTGCATAAAGGTGTGTAATATATTAATATTAGTATTGAAAAAGGTTTTTATTTTGTTAAGGAGAGTGGGTCTGATGTCAACAACCCATACCGTGAATTTTAAGGTTGATAAGGAGAAGGCTGAAGAAACCAGGGAGATACTTGTTTCAGTTTACGAAGCCTTAAAGGAGAAAGGATACAACCCAATTAATCAGATAATTGGTTATGTGCTGTCCGGTGATCCTACCTATGTAACCAGTCATAATAATGCAAGAAGTCTGATAAGAAAGCTTGAAAGAGATGAAATACTTGAGGAGTTATTAAAGAGCTATCTGGAAAAGCAGTAATTAACTATATCAGAATCAGAAGCTGTAGGCGAGGTTAAACTCCTCGCCTATATTAATATATAAGCGTGATAATCAGGAGGGTAGTAAAATTGGATTATGTGCAATTGGGCAGAACCGGACTAAAGGTTTCGAGATTATGCTTTGGGGCTCTTACCATAGGACCCCTGCAGGCCAATCTCAGCATAGATGACGGAGCAGAAGTGATTGTCAATGCTCTCAAAAGAGGAGTAAATTTCATCGATACTGCTGAAATCTATGGTACCTATCCACACTTAAAAGCTGCAATTGATAAGACAGAAACAATTCCTGTGGTCGCAACCAAAACATATGCCTATGACAGAAGCGGAGCGGAAAAAAGCCTTGAAAAAGCCAGAAGCGGATGTGGGCTGGATGTGATTGATATATTCCTGCTTCACGAGCAGGAGTCTGTACATACAATAAGAGGTCATATGGACGCCTTGAAGTACTTGTGTAAAGCTAAGGAAAGAGGTATTATCAGGGCTGTCGGAATATCAACGCATAATATCGAAGTCGTAAGAGCCGCGGCCGAAATGCAGGAGATTGATGTTATTCATCCAATAGTAAACCGGAGAGGGATTGGAATTGGCGACGGAAGTATTGAGGAAATGCTTGGGGCTGTCAGACGTGCATTTCATAAAGGAAAGGGTATTTATGCAATGAAACCTCTGGGAGGCGGCAATCTTATTGGTTCATACGAAGAAAGCCTGAATTTTGTCCTTAATATCCCAGAAGTTCACTCTATTGCATTAGGGATGAAGTCAGAACAAGAAGTTAACGCCAATGTTGAATATTTTAATACCGGGCAGCTGGACAGCAGCACTAAAAAAAGATTGAATGGAATTGAGAGAAGGCTGCATGTGGAATTTTGGTGCGAGGGCTGCGGGAAATGTGTGGAAAGATGCTCTTCAAATGCTATCAGGCTGGAGAATGGGAAAGCAAAGGCAGATGTGTCCAAATGCCTGCTGTGTGGATATTGTGGCAGTGCATGCCCGGCTTTTGCAATCAAAATAATATGAGTATGATGGGGTGGTGCTGATAAATTTCTGTAATTTGCGAAGTATTTCCTTGCAAATAAATAATGGGGGAGAAGAATGAGAATACTAGGCATTGATTATGGGGACAGCAGGATAGGTACTGCTGTGAGTGACCCTTTCGGTTGGACGGCACAAGGTATTGAAACCATAAAAGTTGAGAATGGTGAAGAGCATGCCCTGCAAAGAATCAGGCAGTTAATTGATGAATACAAAGTGGAAAAAATTGTAGTAGGGTTTCCAAGGAATATGAACGGTACTATAGGACCAAGAGGCGAAAAAACTGAATTATTTATTAAAAAAATTGAAGACAAATTTGGTTTGCCTGTGATAAAATGGGACGAAAGGTTAACCACCATAGCTGCAAAAAGAGTCATGATAGCTACAAATGTAAAAAAATCCAAAAAGAAAGGGATAGTTGATACTATCTCCGCTACATACATTTTACAGGGATATCTTGACTCAAATAAATAGATAATAAGAGAGTAAATAACTGATTGATTTATAAATGGCGGGTAACCTAATAAGTATTGTCTGGATTATAAGCAAGTAAATAATAGCTTGTTATATGGTTCCGGCATAAGGAATAAAGGAGAGGTGTTTAGTATGAGTGAAGAAAGAGACGATGTAGTAGTACTGATGGATGAAGAAGGTCAAGAGACACAGTTTGAGTACCTGGATACTGTAGAAATGGGTGACAACGAATATGTTGTACTTCTGCCGGTAGAAGATGGTGAAAACACTACTGAGGTTGAGGAAGTCCTTATATTACGCGTAGATCAGGATGAAAATGGCGATGATGTCTTCTCAAGCATTGATGATGAGAGCGAGTTAAACCGTGTATTTGAACAATTCAAGAGCCAGGCACAGGACGAATTTGATTTTGTGGAATAAAGACTCAAAATGAAATGGCACCCTAAGAGGTGCTTTTTTTATGCCTCTGAGAATATTTTTTACGTATATCCAAACTCCAGAAGTAAATAATAATGTTGTTGGAATATATAGTAAAAAATGGATTCACCGTAATAGGAGGTGTTTTTATGCTTAAGATAGGTATTCCCAGAGCCCTTCTCTTTTACGAATACTATCCGTTCTGGAGAACCTTTTTTGAAGAACTCGATGCTGAGGTACTAATATCTCAAGCAACCACGAGGAATATTGTAGATCAGGGGGTTAAAACTTGCGTTGATGAGGCATGTCTGCCGGTCAAGATATTTCATGGACACGTCATTGACTTGAAAGACAGGGTCGACTATCTGTTTATACCGCGATTTACAAGTATAGCAGAGGGAGAGTATGTATGTCCCAAATTTGGCGGTTTGCCTGATATGATTAAAAATTCAATAGAGGGTCTTCCACCAGTCATATCCACAGAGATAAACCTTAGAGATTCATATCGTAAAGTCTACGGAGCAATAAGTGAAATCGGAGGCTATTTTAGTTCAGATAAAGGGAAGATACAGAAAGCCTATAAGAAGGCGGTACAAAGCTATATAAGCAGTAGAAACCAGTTTATAAGCGGACTGCCCGGATGGCTTGGTGAAAAAAATTCAAGAATTAAATTGAGAGGCGATTTCAATCATCTGAATGTGGGTCTGCTGGGGCATCCTTATAATATATTTGATTCATATGTTAATATGAATCTTATAAAAAAGCTTAGTACAAGCATGGTAGGTATATTTACTTCTGAAATGATGGATGAGGACAGCATAAATAATAAAGCTGCAGAACTACAGAAAAAAATGTTTTGGACCTTTGGGAGAAGGATTATCGGGGCTGCAATGTGTATGCTTGAAAGAAAAGATATTCAAGGCATTATATATGTAATGTCTTTTGGGTGTGGATTAGATTCATTCATATGTGACATGGTTGAAAGAAGGGCAAGGGCTTCAGGGATTCCATTTTCAGTATTGGTTCTAGACGAACATACAGGTGAGGCCGGTATAAATACGAGAATAGAAGCCTTTATAGATATGATTAAATGGAGGAGTAAAAATGAAAATTACATTTCCACACATGGGTAATACATTTATTGCAGCCAAGGTCCTCATGGATTCTTTAGGCCTGGATTACATAGTACCGCCTCCTGTAAGCAGGAGAGACCTGGAGATAGGTGTTAAATACTGTCCAGAAATGGCTTGTATACCTCTTAAAATAAATATTGGAAACTTTGTTCAGGCCATAGAACGTGGTGCTGATACAATACTAATGATTGGTGGTTTTGGGCCATGCAGGCTTGGTTATTACGGAGAAATGCACAGGGAGATTCTACATGATAATGGCTACAATGTTGATGTTATTGTTCTGGAGGTTTCGCGCGGGGAAGTTAGAGAATTTCTGGTGAAATTAAAAAGGCTAACTGGTAACAGCAGCTATATCAGACTGATTAATGCCATTAAAAATGCAGTCAGTGTATCTTCAAAGGTCGATGAACTTGAAAAAAGAACATTCATTACCAGACCGCGTGAAAAGAATAAAGGTGATACCGACAGGATATACAATTCATTCCTTGAAGAGGTTGTAAAAACAAAAGGATATAGAAATATACAAACTTTAATACAAGACACCATTAACCGGTTATTGCAAATTGAACTGGTTGAAGGGTATAAACCTCTTCGAATCGGAATTGTTGGCGAGATTTACTCAATTATTGAACCGTTTACCAATATGAATCTGGAGAGAACGCTTGGCGGCATGGGGATTGAAGTAGACAGGTCACTGACCGTTAGTAAGTGGATTAGTGAACACATTGTTAGAAAGGTGCTGTTTCTAAAAAAAGATGACGCATTCAAAAAGGCAGCAATGCCCTATCTTGGAGCAATGATTGGAGGACATGCCCAGGAGACCATAGGAAACTCGGTTTTATACTCAAAGGATGGCTATGACGGGATTATCCAGCTGTATCCTCTTACATGTATGCCGGAGATAGTTGCCGATAGTATTCTGCCTACAGTCAGCCGGGATAAAGGTATACCTGTGTTAACGCTTGTGGTGGATGAAATGACAGGGGAAGAGGGTTTTAAAACCAGGCTCGAGGCTTTTACAGACTTATTAGAAAGCAGAAGGGAGAGATGCAAAATTGACAACAGAGCAGTACTACCTAGGGGTTGATGTGGGTTCAGTCAGTACCAACTTTGTATTAATAAACGATGAAGGTGAGATTGTCGACAAGCTTTACCTAAGGACCAGCGGCCAGCCAATAAGGTCGATAAAACAAGGTATGAGGGTGTTTGCTGAGAAATATGCAGACCAGAGGATAAATGGTGTTGGTACAACGGGGAGCGCAAGGCAGTTGGCAGGAGTTATGATTGGGGCAGATATAATCAAGAACGAGATTACGGCACATGCCGTAGCAGCTCTGAAATTGGTGCCTGATGTCCGGACAATACTTGAAATTGGCGGACAGGACTCAAAGATGATAGTTATTAATAATGGTATTGTAACAGATTTTGCCATGAACACAGTTTGTGCCGCAGGGACAGGCTCATTCCTGGACAGGCAGGCTGCACGGCTTGATATTCCAATCAGTGAATTTGGAAATTTTGCCTTAAAGTCCAAAAATCCGGTCAGAATTGCCGGTAGGTGCGCTGTCTTTGCGGAGTCCGATATGATCCATAAGCAGCAGACCGGTCACAGTATTGAAGATATAATAAATGGGCTTTGCGAGGCACTGGTAAGAAACTATCTTGCAAATCTGGGCAAAGGGAAGTATATAGAGGATACAGTTGTGTTTCAGGGAGGAGTAGCAGCAAATAGCGGTATAGTACGCGCATTTGAACGAGCGTTAGGAAAAAAAATTGTTATACCAAAGTATTATGATGTGATGGGTGCGGTTGGGGCTGCGTATCTGGCCAGGAAGAAGATGCAAAGCAGGTACGACACCAAATTTAAAGGTTTTGAGCTTGCAGAGACAGACTATAGGGCAAAGAGCATAGATTGCAATGGCTGCTCGAATCAGTGCGAAGTTATAGAAATCATTCAGGCAGACAGGGTAATTGCACGATGGGGAGATAAATGTGGGAAATGGTCAGGTATTCAGGTGTACAGCCATGGTTAGGGTAGAATTGTCAATAGTTGAAAATCATTCTTATTTATGCTATAATAAAAAGTAAGAAACAAGCGACTTTGGTCCCTGCTGAGTTCGTGAATACTCTTTTGTTTTGTAACCTACGCAATAATTCAGGGAGCCTTACTTCAGATGCAGCGCATAAGCCCCATGGGTTGGTTCCGGGGACATGTAAAACACCTGAGGAGGCACCCACCTGCTGGAGCAGGTTACCGGAAACGGAGTAAACACACGGCCCGGTGGGGATGAAAGCATGAAATTGGGTTTTTAATATAGTCTAGGGGAAGAAGGTATCTTTTCAGATACCTCTCTTTATGTGGAGAAGTATATAGTGATGAATTCTTTGATGAGAACAGAAATGCTTATAGGGCGGGAAGCCCTGGCAAAATTGAAAGACTCCTGGGTAGCCATATTCGGTATAGGGGGAGTTGGTTCTTACTCTGTTGAAGGCCTGGCAAGGAGCGGCGTGGGGAAATTTACTCTTGTCGATAATGATAATATATGTGAAACTAATATCAACAGGCAGATTCACGCTGTTCAGAGTACACTTGGGAAACCCAAGGTAGATGTAATGAAGGAAAGAATCCTTGACATTAATCCGGATGCAGTTGTTGAAACCTTTCAGGTATTTTATAGTGGCAGCAGCTCCGAGCAGCTAATTAATAAAAATTACACCTATATAGTGGATGCAATAGATACTGTCCCATCAAAAATAGACTTGATAGTTGGAGCGAAAGAAAGGGTCATACCAATAATCAGCTCAATGGGAACGGGAAATAAAATATATCCTGACAGGCTTAGGATTGACGATATATTTAATACAAGTGTGTGTCCTTTAGCAAGGATAATAAGAAAGGAACTAAGGAAGAGGGATATAGAATCGCTAAAGGTTATTTATTCGGCTGAAGAACCGATTAAACCTTTGGAGGTGGCCGAAAACTGTTGCAGAGACAATAATGAAGAGGAAGGCAAAAATAATATTATTAAGCGAGAAGCCCCAGGAAGCATGTCATTTGTTCCTTCTGCTGCCGGATTGATGATTGCAGGAGAAGTAATCCGTGATATAATTGGTTACAGATAAACTTTATAAAGGAACTTAAAGATATTTAGTGGATGACTGTATAATATAAGGAAACATATTAGTAAACTTGTCAAATCTTTGTTTTTAAAGAAATATTGTTATTAGATGGTTGACTTTTTTTTTATTTTAGGTGATATAATGTTAGAAGAATTTAGAGTATACAAAATTTATGTATTTACAGGCCACTTCGGAAGCGGTAAGACCGAAACAGCTGTGAATTTTGCGCTGAAACTCAGAGATTTTCATAAGAAGATAAATATAGTTGATATGGACATTGTAAACCCCTTTTTCAGGACTGTGGACTTTCGGTTTGAACTTGAAGACAACGGCATTAATGTTATTGCTTCACGGTATGCCGGAACCAATATTGAATCTCCTGCCCTGCCAAGAGAGATACTTCCTGCACTGAATGAAAATGGAAGCAGGACAATCCTGGATGTCGGAGGGGATGATATAGGCGCAAGGGTACTATCAGGTTACAGAGAGCATATACTAGGATTTCCAAACAGGGTATATTGTGTGGTGAATATACGAAGGCCGGAAACAAATACGCCGGAGAAGATAATAAAGACTATTCGCCAGATAGAGGAATCGTCCGGAATCAAGATTTCTGCGCTGGTTAACAATACAAATCTGTCTAGCGAAACTCAAGCTGAGGATGTAGTCGAAGGACAGAACATATTAAGGGAAGTCAGTAAGAAGAAGGGAATTCCGATAGCATTCATATGTGCAGATGAGAAAGTTATAAAAGGTCTGCCTAGTGTGTTAAGGCAGTCAAGCCTCACCCACAAGGTCAGAATTACACTTCCCTGGGAATAAACCCAAGGGTATTAAACTATGATGGGAGATAGAGTATGGCTAAGGTTGTCTTCCGTGAGGACAGGTGCAAAGGGTGCCAATTATGTATCAGATTTTGCCCCAAGCAGATAATTGAGATTGACAGGAAAAGAATTAACCAAAAGGGTTTCTACGGTGTTCGTGTTACCGACCAGGACAAGTGTACGGGCTGTGCTTCCTGCGCAATCATGTGTCCTGATGTTGCAATAGAGATAGAGAGATGAATATGAATTCGGGAGGTTAAGATGTCCAATAAGGTACTGATGAAAGGTAATGAGGCCATTGCCGAGGCGGCATTACAGGCCGGATGCAGGCATTATTTCGGTTATCCTATAACTCCCCAGACTGAGATTGCAGCTTATATGGCGGGTAAAATGCCGGAAGTCGGAGGTATTTTTTTGCAGGCCGAGAGTGAAATATCGGCTATAAATATGGTATATGGGGCTGCAAGTGCAGGTTCAAGGTCCATGACCTCCTCATCAAGTCCGGGTATTAGTCTGAAACAGGAAGGGTTATCCTATATTGCTGGTTGTGAGCTCCCATGTGTTATTGTAAATGTTATGAGGGGCGGGCCAGGCCTTGGAGGTATACTCCCATCCCAGTCGGATTATTTTCAGTCTGTCAAGGGTGGAGGACATGGTGATTACAGGATGATAGTCCTGGCACCGTCATCCGTACAGGAAATGTACGACCTTACCTATGAAGCTTTTGAACTTGCCGACCTGTACAGAATAGCAGTGATGATTCTTGCTGATGGACATCTCGGACAGGTGATGGAACCAATGGAAATCAGAGTGCCGGAAAGCAGACAGCTTGAACCGAAGGATTGGGCAGTAACCGGAACACGCTGCAAGAGGCCTCATAATATAATAAATTCTCTTCTCATTGTAGGTGAAGAACTGGAGCGTCATAATAATAAGCTGCAGAAAAAATATGCAGAAATATCGACGAATGAGGTAAGATATGAGCTGACTAACTGCGAAGGAGCTGATGTAATAATCGCTGCCTATGGTTCGGTTGCAAGAATAGCCAAGGAAGTAGTCAGAGAATGCTCGGAAAAAGGCATAAAAGTGGGGTTGTTCAGACCCATAACATTATGGCCTTTTCCCAGTGAGGTGCTGCGTCAGCTGGCAGAGAAAGTTAAGGGGCTGGTAGTGGTTGAGATGAGTGCAGGGCAGATGCTGGAAGATGTTAAGCTATCGGTTGACGGTAAGTGTGCCGTATACTTCCATGGTAGAACGGGGGGAATGGTACCGTTGAAGAATGATATTACAGAACTTGTAGAAGAAGCATTGAAGCAAAGGAGTAAAATATGAAGAAAGTATTTCAACAGCCCGAGTCATTAGTAGATATATCTACCCATTACTGTCCAGGGTGTACCCATGGAATCATCCACAGGCTTGTGGCCGAGACCATGGATGAGCTTGGAATTGAAGGAACAACAATCGGAATTGCACCGGTTGGGTGCGCTGTTTTTGCATACAACTATTTCAACTGTGATATGATTGAAGCAGCCCATGGCAGAGCTCCAGCTGTGGCAACAGGAGTAAAGAGGGTTAATCCCGACAATATTGTTTTCACCTACCAGGGAGATGGAGACCTTGCTGCAATTGGCACTGCAGAAATTGTTCATGCAGCGGCAAGAGGCGAAAAAATAACCACAATATTTGTGAATAATGCAATATATGGGATGACTAATGGACAGATGGCTCCTACTACACTGGTCGGCCAGGTTACTGAAACAACGCCCTACGGCAGAAGTATTGAGAACAACGGTTACCCTATAAGGGTTTGTGAGATGATTGCAACACTTGAGGGAGCGGCATATGTAGAAAGGGTTTCGGCTCACAATGTGAGAAGTGTTATTAAAGCCAAGAAGGCTATCAGAAAGGCTTTTGAGGTGCAGATTGAGGGCAAAGGTTTTTCAATGGTTGAAGCACTGTCAACCTGCCCATCAAATTGGGGTATGAGTCCGGTTGATTCCCTGAAGTGGCTTGAGGAAAATATGATGCCGCAGTTTCCGCTCGGTGTTTTCAAGGATATTACAAAGTAGTAAATCAATACTGTATAGAATGGTTTTAAAAGGGGAAAAGAATTATGACATATAAAATCATTATATCGGGTTTCGGAGGACAGGGAATTCTCGCAGCTGGGAGTCTTTTAGCCTATGCGGCCATGCTGCAGGACAAACATGTATCCTGGCTGCCTTCATATGGTCCTGAGAAAAGAGGAGGAACTTCCAACTGCCACGTGGTTATTTCGGATGAGCCTGTAGGTTCCCCTTATATAACCAATCCGAGCGCAGCGATTGTTATGAGCAAACCTGCATTCGACAAGTATGAAAGTTTGCTTGAGAAAGATGGAATACTTATAGCAGACAGTCTTGCAGTTACGGGTAAAACAAGTAGAAATGATATACGAGTAACAGAAATTCCTGCAACAAAGATGGCGGTTGAATCAGGGGTTGCAAAGATGGCCAATATGATACTAATTGGCAAGCTTTTGAATGAAACCGGAGTTCTGGGAAAAGATTTTATATTAGAAGCCATACATAAAGTCTTGCCCGAAAACAAACATTACCTGATTCCTGATGAAATCAGAACACTTGAAATGGGAATGAAGCATGGAGCTTAAGGATTTTTATTATCATCTTCCTGAGGAACTCATAGCCCAGGAACCTATAGTAAATAGGGAAGAATCTAGATTAATGGTTGTGGGCAGAAATCATGGCACCATAGCTCACAGGAGGTTTAAGGATATTCATGATTATCTGGAGGATGGTGACTGTCTGGTCTTAAATGATACCAGAGTGATGCCTGCCAGATTGTATGGCAGTAAACATGAATCAGGCGGGAAAATAGAATTTGTTCTTCTCAGGAAGATTGAGCATGATATTTGGGAGGTACTTGTTAAACCGGGTAGAAGGGCTAGAAAGGGTACAGTATTTAATTTTGGAGAAGGCCAACTTAAATCCCGAGTGGTTGATGAGGTAGAAGGTGGAAATAGGATAGTTAAATTTGAATATGATGGCGTATTCGAAAGTGTTCTTGACCGGGTAGGTATAATGCCGCTGCCCCCATATATTAAGAAGGAATTAAGAGATAAGAACCGCTACCAGACTGTTTATGCCCGGAAGGATGGCTCGTCAGCAGCACCGACCGCAGGTTTGCATTTTACAGTGCCCCTCTTGGAAAGACTGAAAGAAAAGGGGGTAAAGGTAGAGTATCTTACCCTGCATGTGGGGTTGGGTACTTTCAGGCCGGTAAAGGTCAATAATGTTAAAGACCATCAGATGCATTCAGAGTACTATGAGCTGATGCCGCAAACGGCAAAGGCCATCAATACCGCAAGAGAATCGGGCAAAAAGATAGTAGCTGTAGGAACAACAAGCTGCAGGGTGCTTGAGACGTTAGCCCAAACCGACGGCAGCGTAAGTCCGTCAAGTGGATGGACCGATATCTTCATTTACCCGGGATACAGGTTTAAGGTAGTTGATGCCCTGATAACAAATTTTCATCTGCCTGAGTCAACACTCCTGATGCTGGTAAGTGCATTTGCCGGAAGGGAAAATATGCTTAATGCCTATAACCAAGCTATTGAACAAAGGTACAGATTCTTTAGCTTCGGGGATGCAATGCTGATAGTTTGACTGGAGGAAATATGGCTGTAAGGTATGAACTAGTAAAAAAATGTTCAAGAACCGGAGCAAGGTTGGGGAAGGTTCATACTCCGCACGGGACTTTTGATACGCCTGTATTTATGCCGGTGGGTACACAGGCCACTGTAAAGGCCATGTCACCGCATGAGTTGAAAGATATAAGAGCAGGGATTATACTTAGTAATACCTATCACCTGCATATGAGGCCAGGATATGAGATTGTCAGGGAAGCCGGAGGCCTCCACGGGTTTATGAACTGGGATGGTGCTATACTTACTGACAGCGGTGGTTTCCAGGTTTTCAGCCTTTGTGACTTAAGAAAAATAAAGGAGGAAGGCGTAACCTTTAAATCACACCTTGACGGCTCAAGCCATTTTATAACTCCTGAAAAGGCTGTAGAAATTCAGAATGCACTTGGAGCAGATATAATTATGGCTTTTGACGAATGTGCTCCATATCCATCCGAATATAATTATGCAAGAGAAGCGATGGAGAGGACTACGAGATGGGCAGCAAGATGCAAGCAGGCACACAAGAATACCGAAAAGCAAGCATTGTTCGGAATTGTACAAGGTGTTACCTATAAAGACCTGCGTCAGGAAAGTGCAAGACAGTTGGTAGAACTCGATTTCCCTGGATATGCTGTTGGAGGGCTTAGTGTTGGGGAACCTGCCGAGTTGATGTATGAGGTGCTTGAATACACAGTGCCTCTATTGCCTCAGGACAAACCAAGGTATCTAATGGGTGTTGGTACGCCCGATTACCTTATTGAAGGTGCCATAAGGGGTATAGATATGTGCGACTGTGTTCTCCCTACAAGGATAGCTAGGAACGGTACAGTCATGACTTCTCAGGGAAAGGTTGTGGTAAGAAATGCAGCTTATGAAAGGGACTTTTCGCCTCTTGACCCGGAATGTGACTGCTATACATGCAGGAACTTTACCCGGGCATATATAAGGCATCTTATTAAAGCCGGAGAAATTCTGGGAATCAGACTTACTACAATTCATAACCTCAGATTTTTAATAAATCTTATGGAAAAGGTCAGGAAGGCAATAGGAGAGGATAGCCTGCCTGAGTTCAGGCAGGAATTCTATAAAAAATATGGATATGAAGGGAGGGATTAGAATGACTCCAGCTGACATTCAGACGTTGGTTTATCTTGTAGGAATCTTTGTATTCTTTTATCTATTTCTGGTATTACCCCAGAAGAAAAGAGAGAAGAAACTGCAGGAACTCCAGAATTCAGTAAAGGTTGGGGATGAAGTAGTTACTTTTGCCGGTATAGTAGGTAAAGTGGTACATATGGCTGATGATATAATTACTATTGAAGCAAGTGCCGAAAAGACTCAACTTAATGTAAAAAAATGGTCGGTAAAAGAGATTGTAAACAATAAGTAAACTTCACCGCAGTAGATTTTCAGTTTTAATTCGGAATAATATCCAATATACCGAAATAAATTTAGAATAAAGAATCAGTGATTATTTATCGGGGTGAATGGATATGAGAAAAATAACTGAAAGTCTGGATTCTTCCAATATGGTTAGTATGATGGGAATTTTAAAAAGTGTAGGTTTGGCCTACATAATCACTATATTGCTATTTCTAGTTCTTGCAGTAGTGCTTACCTACACAGAATTTCCAGAGAGTTTGATACCCTCCGTAATTGTAACTGCAACCATGGTTAGTATCATGTTTGCCGGCACCAGCGTTGCGAGAAAAGCCAGAACCAAAGGATGGCTGAATGGAGCTGCTGCGGGGTTGGTTTATATGCTGATTCTTTATGTAGTAAGCAGCCTGGCAGTTGCAAACTTCAGTATAGATGGTTATGTAATCTTTATGGCTGTTTCAGGAATG
>JAWLGL010000002.1:0-26416 GCA_041685035.1 Clostridia bacterium | reverse complement strand
ACTCGTTTCTTCTAATGCTTTGGAGGTTATACTCTCCTGTGTACTTAAAATATTTGAGTTGTTTAAATCTAGTGTTTTTACCCATGGTATATTACCATTTTCAAAATACTCTTGTTGTTTCTGTCTTGATGGAGTCGCCCCGGTTATAACTTTAAAAACCTCTCCTAACTCCATTACTTCCCAATCCTCAGGAATCTCACCCAACTCAGTCATCTTATAACCTTCCCTCATATCCCAAGCTCCTCCATGAAGTTCCTCATCTTATCACTAGCATCTGCTCTCTCAAGCTCCAGCTCCATAAGCTCAACATATACCCTGGACACATCAATTTCCTCTTCCTCATCTGAAGTATCCACATATCTCTTTATATTAAGGTTATAATCATTCTCCTCTATCTCCTTCAGGTCAACCACTTTGCAGAACTTCTCTACATCCTTATATTCCCTGAAAGCTTTTACTATCTTCTCAATATCCTCGTCCCTAAGCCTGTTCTGATTCTTGCCTTCCAAGTAATCCTGACTTGCATCTATAAACAGCACCTTGCCCTTACGCTCCGGCTTCTTATCCTTATTAATAACAAGTATACATGCAGGAATACCTGTGCCGTAGAAAAGATTTGGAGCAAGCCCTACCACTGCCTCAACCCAGTAAGTCTTTAAAATCCCTTTGCGGATTTCTCCTTCTGAACTTCCCCTAAACAGTACTCCATGAGGCATTACTACTCCCATTCGGCCTGTATTATTTAGAGAAGCAATCATATGCTGAACAAATGCCAAATCTCCGTAGCTCTTTGGGGGCAGGCCGAATACAAACCGACCAAACCCATCTTCCTGCACATCTTCCCTTCCCCAGTTGTCCAGGCTGAACGGGGGATTGGCTATAACCCTGTCAAACTGCATAAGCTGTCCGTTGACCAAGTGCTTAGGGTCCCTTATTGTATCACCCTTTTCAATCCTTGCACTTTTGACCCCGTGCAGTAGCATGTTCATCTTGCAGATTGCCCAGGTGCTAAGATTCATTTCCTGTCCAAATAAAGATAGATTTTTCTCGTTACCGCCCTGCTCTTTTACATATCTTATACTTTCTATAAGCATACCACCCGAACCAGCCGTAGGGTCATATATTCTCATTCCTTCTTTAGGCTCAATTAAGTTTACTATAAGCCTAACAACCTCATTTGGAGTATAAAACTCTCCTCCCTTTTTTCCTGCATTATCAGCAAACATTTTTATCAGGTACTCATATGCTGAGCCCAGCATATCAGGTCTTTCAAAATCTTCACTCCTTAATCTGTATTTACTGAAATGCTCTATCAAATCCCTTAGCCTATTATCAGGAAGCTTATCCTTTGCGTTAAAATCTATGGCTGCAAGCACTCCCTGCAGTTCAGGGTTGGCATCTTCAAGCTCTTCAAAGGCCTTATTTATAGCAGGACCTATATCATGCTTTAAGTCTTTTATCTGACTCCACCTGGCTCTCTCCGGTACAAAGAAATCATGATAGTCCGGGTCCTCCCAGGCTATTTCTTTGGCTTCTTCCTCACTCAGTCCTAACTCAAGCTGCTCTTTATATGTTTTCTCTGCATCTTCCTCAAACACATCACCTAAACGCTTGAGAAAGAGCATACCGAATATGTAGTTCTTGTATTCTGAAGAGTCCATGTTACCCCTGAGTATATCTGCTGCCCGCCAGAGATAGCTCTCCAGCTCTTGTAGTGTTAACTTGCTCATCCTATGTACCTTCTTTCTGTGATGTTATGTAATATCCTGTATTATAATATCAAAATTTTTACAACAAAAAAACACTATCAAGAATATTTTTGTAGCGCTTTAACCTTAACGATAGTTAATTTAACTTGTTGTGCTAGCTTTTATAGGTTCTAAATATAACTTCCCGTGTCATTACGAGGAGCCTTAGCGACGTGGTAATCTTAGACCATAAGCATAACTTAATTAAGGTAAGTATTTCTGACTGGTCTGAGATTGCCGCGCTATCACTCGCAATGACATAAGTATGCCGATGTAGTGGTTATTGAATTATAAATGCACTCATCATTAAATTAAATATAATAATTAAGGATAAGCTAGCACAACAAGTTAATTTAATAATTGATTATACAAAACAAAAACACCGCAAATCGTTGCAGTGTTTTATGGCGTGCCTGGAGGGATTCGCCGTCTGCTTCGCTTTGCTCGCATCCTATCCACGTCGCCCACCCTCGCTTCACTCCGGTACCGGGCTTGTTCACTCGCTATAAAATGACCATTCAGGTCATTTTATTTTACGCTCGTGCCCTCTCGGGTTCGAATCCCCGTCCAACGGATTAGAAGTGCGTAATAATGCATTCTGGATTTTGATAGATTTTTTATAAGGCTTGGTATTCTAGACTTTCAGGTTTTGGTTATTTTTTAGGATTTCGTATTTTTCATATTTTTGATGACATTTTTTTGATTTGTGTCATCAAATTGTCATCAAGAATAGTTCCATTATTTTTACATTCTTTTTAGATACTTTAAAAACTAGCCTACATCATAGTAATTGTTAAAATAAGAATATATAAGTTATATGTCTTTATGCATTACACACCGTGTATTCATTGATTTGCTTCTCTTGATTGCATTCACTTTCGAAGTCTTTATAATGTTTAAGTAAGTCGTCGAGGTCTTTGTCATAACTTGATTTAAGATTCTTAATATCATTATCTTTTATTATATTTAAAAATGCCGATTCTTTCTTCTCTAATCTTTTATAGCTTTCCAGCCAGTCCATAGCTAATCCATTTGACTCATTAGCTTTTCTATTAATTATATAATCTTCGGGCATTAATAAGATCCTCTTAAACTCTTCAAATGATTTACCGAAAGCTCTTTCGAAAAATTCCAATTTAGGACCAACTACACCATGAGTAGAATTTAGAATACACTGAAGACCACGAATATATTTTTTATTCCAATGCTTTCCTATATATTTTCTATCCTTACAATGTGGACCTTTTATTGGAGAATACCTCATTGGGAATGACCATACCCTTGTCTTATATCCTTTGCCTTTAAATTCTTCATTAAGCTCAACATTAATTCTTAATCTTTTATATAGGTCTTCAGGAGTATCACTAAAATTAAAAAGAATATAGTTCGACAAGTTGTTTATTCCATATTTTGCAGCCAACCTAACTTTTTCAGTATAAATTCTTATTGATGTTTCATCTGCATGGTCAAATGCAATTCTTAGCGGTCTAATAGCTATTTCACTTAACAATTCCATATTACTTTCTGTTAATAATCTTGAATCTATACCTTGATTAAAATCTACATAACGATTTACGCTTACTCTTCTCCCGTTCTTCATATAAGTATATTTTGCATCTTTGTAAAAACCTAAATCAATAATATCTTGGATAATATCTTTAAAACGGGTAGAAGCTAAAACATTATTGTCTAACAGCAACAAATTTCGCTTCTCTCCAAAATTCTTATTAATATATTCAACTTGTCCCTTTAAAGATATGTAGTCTTTAAAAATAGGCTCTAGAGTAGGAACTGCACAAAATGCACAATGTCTTATGCAACCTCTTGTTGCATAAGCAATATATGAATCACTAGTAGGATACTTATATTGTAAATACTTATTTTGTTCTGGATCTATTATCGAATAATCTGGGGGAAGCAAGTCTACAATCACATCATCATTGCCTAGAACTCCAGGCTTATCTAGCAACCCAGGGGTTACCGTTACTCCTGTTGCTGCCTTAAATTCGCTGTACATAACAGTTGCTAATACACCACCTGTAAAAATATCTGAAGGTTTCTTAACACTATTATAGTAATATTTAATCGTGTCCAATGTAATACTCCAATAGAATGTAAAAAGGGTAGTAATATATATTCTATCCCAATTCTTCTTTTTAAGCTCCTCTATTTTACCTTTACAAAATACTACATTATCACCTTTTTGTTTATGGTATGTAGATATTTTCATTAAACCCAAAGGTGGATATTTGTTTTTATAACCTGGTTCAACTAATAAAATATTTTTTCTTTTCATAGTATCATAAATTCTCCTGCTTAGATTATCCCTGTTTTTTTACATAGCTTACCTGCTTCTGTATATAAGCTCTTTATTATATATTTTTTATTAGAATCTAACTTGATTTCTTCAATTCGCTTTGCCGGGCATGATTTTAATATATTAACTACCTTTCTAACCTGACTATAGAAGCTATCTTCGTGTTCAGGATGTCTTGCCTTAGCAATATCTAAAGCATCTAGAAAACTCTCCTCTTCTTCAAAAAATGCCTTTTTTGCTTTTTTATCATTTATTATTTTGGGTAAGTCCCTAACCGCCTCGGCTCTTTCGAATTTATTATCTTTTACTGCATCTATACATTTGTCAAATATAGAAGGGTCCTCTTCTTTTATTCTTTTTAATTCTCTATTCTTAACTATTTCATATATTGCACTAAACTTTCTTTGTTCAGAAGTCTCAGCTATACCTTTGTTTTTCATAAGAGTGTATGTTTCTATCATATTTTTCACTTCTGTTTCTGAATGCTTCACCATATTTGCAATTTCTTTTGTTGTTTTTCCATAAACATTATTCATTTTGTAAATGTAAGATGCCTTTTCAAATGTCTTCCACTCAGATTTACCCTTAATATGCCAAGTTCCTAAAATAGTAAAGATAGTCTCATTACTTGTTTCATCAGGAATAACTCTTGCTCTTATTCTTGACCATTTTTCTCTCTCTTCATGATTAACCGCCCTCTTGTATAGATTTCTATATGCACAAAGTCTAGAATTTCCTTCTAATACTATCGTGCCTTTCACTAGAATCTCATCAATTAATCCACCATTCAGTTTAATGTCTTGATAAAGCTCCTTTACTGAATCCAATTCCCACAAAGACTGCTCTATATCATTTTCTGTTGCGTTTCCTAAAGGAAACCTTTCTTTTATTATTGAATCTATTCGTGGATTTTCTGTCCAAAATGTTAAATCAAAAATACTTATTTCTCTAATTTGAGTACTTATCTCCTTACTATCTACAACTATTATATTATTCTTACTCTTCATACAATCCCCCCCCAATTATCCAAGTATATTTAACACTCGCTCTCTTGTTAAATATTCTTTTTCCAGAGATATTGAGCTACTATCCCCTTGTAAATATCCAGCTAGTTCGCCTTTTTTATATATTATTTCATCAATATACTCATCAATTGTTCCTACGGCAATAAGTTTAAATATTTTACATTCTTTTGTTTGTGTTATTCTATGTATTCTATCTTGGGACTGGAGATAATCAACTAAGTTAAAGTTCCTATCAAGATAAATAGCGTTGTTTGCAGATGTAAGGGTTAATCCTTCTCTAGCTGCTGCAGGATTTGCAACTAATATCTTAAAATCATTATTACTTCTAAACTTATTTACTACATCGTTTCTTTTCTCTATAGGAATATCTCCATAAAGCATTAAACAACCAAATTCCCTATATTTTTTGTAAAGAATTCTTATGTTATCAACAAAGCAACTCCAAACAATTACTTTTTCTTTATTATAAATTATTTGTTGTATTAAATCATCAAGCACAGAAAATTTTACAGGGTTCTCATTGTAAGATTTATCGATAAGAAATGGATTACTAGCGATTTGTGCCAATCTTAAAAGCTTCTTAAGTAACTCTTCTGATTCATCTATAATTTTTTCGCCTTTTAAATTAATTACTTCTAAATATAATTCTCTTTTTAATTTTTCATATAAGCTTTTTTGTACTCCTTGAAGCTCAATATATTTATCTACATAAATCTTCTCTGGTAGCTCAAGTACTTCTGATTTCTTTCTACGAATAGAATTCGATAAAATAAGTTCTCTTAACTTATTAAACTTATTTTCTTCTAATAACTGCATATCTCCTTTTAATTTCACTGAATATTTTCTATTAAATTCTTTAAAATTATTTCCAAGTAGCTCTCCATTATCTAAAAAATAAAACTGTGACCATAAATCAACTGGTTTATTTGCTATCGGGGTTCCTGAAATAATAATTCGCTTTTTTGAATGGTTTTTTAATTCAAATATAGTTTTAGCAGTTTTGGAATTTGGGTTCTTAATTGCATGAGATTCATCTAAAACAATTGCCATTCTTCTTGTTTTTAAAAACATTTTTAACCTTTCGACTTCCCCAAACGTGCTTTCGTAATTAATAATGTAAAAATTGGAGTATCCCATAAACTTTAAACCTTTTTCGTTTGTACTTCCTCTTAAGACGATATACTTTAAAAAACTATGCGTCTCAATTTCATTCTTCCAATTTTCAATTAGTTGCTTCTTGCAAATTATTACAGCTCCATCAATTATACCATTGGCCATATTGTTACATAATGCTTCAATAACTATTTTGGTTTTTCCAAGCCCTTGTTCATCAAAAAGTGCAACATATTCTCTATTTTCTATATATCTAATAGCTTCTACTTGATGTGGAAAAGGTTTAGTCTTTGGACCATAATTAAAATTATAAATTTTCTTCATTAGGAAATAGCTCCTCGGGAACATAAAAAATCTCTATTTGCTTTGAACTTGATAGCCCAATCTTATATAATAACTTATCTAAATCATTTTTACTTGACAAAGGTATACCTAAAATTAGTCTACTTAAAGGATTTTTTTTTATAATTAAGATAAAATCTTTTATTTGATTTTTTGTTCTTTCGCTAAACAAGTCATTCCCAGTTTTAGCTTCACCAATACAAATAATATTACCTTCTTTTTCACCTATAACATCAGGTTTATGATTTATAATAGTTGGTGGAATTTCATATTTTTTAATAGATACATTAGCATATCTTCCATCTAAAAAAACTATTTGGAAGCCTTCTATTCTCATCTTTCTGACAATTGCGGCTACTATAAAATCATGCGTTGTTGAAGCCATGCCTATTTCTCACCTTTTATCATCTCTACGATTTTTTGGCTCCATTTCGCAAGTTCAATAAGCATTTTCTCTTTCTGCCCATTATTCTCATTTATGATTTCGTCAATCTCTTGAGTACTAAGATTCTTTAGTCCTTCTATTACGCTTTCAATATCTTTATATAAAGACGACACAAGATATGGCTTTCTTACTTGTAAAATTTGCATTGCTTCATAAAAACCTTTACTAATATATACATCTTTTGTATCTTGATTTTCAAATATATCACGTAATTTTCTTACGTCTTGTCCGGTTGGTAGCTTCTCCTTATCTGCAACCCAATCACAAAAATCTTTAATTGTCATCGAATTTTTTTCTAGCTGTTTCTGTAACTTAGAGTCTTTTGCATATTCCACGAAATAACTAAATTTTGCGACTTCATTAGGGTCTTCTCCATACCTTGGCAAATATTGTTCTTGCATTATTCTATATGCTTTAATGTTCTCTTCTATTTGTTTTTCTGTCATCTTTGTTTGCTTTTCTAATCTTGGAACTGGCCATCCATCTTCATGCCATAGCTTATACAAATACTTCGCTTTCTCATATGCATCCCATTCTGTAGTGCCTCTTAAGTGTGATTGAAGCCTAATAAAATTTTTCTGTTCCTCGCTAATATGATGTGGGAGCACATAGCACCAAATTTTATTCCAGCATTTTTCACTCGGTTCTTCTTTCCTAATATACCTATAAATAACAAACCTTGTATTTCCTTCTATTACCTTATATTTTTCTATTTTACTAGATGCATCTGTCGGCTCAACCCATATAGGATTCATTATTCCTCTATTATTATGTATTGAATCCCTTAACTTTCTAAAGGATTCTGGTTTTCTATTTGTAAGTGCATAAATTATTTGGTCTTCTGATAAACTTTCTACAACTTGATTATCTCTATAAAAACTGATTCTTGGGTTATGTTCGTCAAGTACTAGTCTATCTAACTCAACTAATTTAAGTTCAATTCTTGTTTGTTTACCATCTATAGGAATATTTAATTCTCCCATCTTTTCCTCCCTAAGAAATTGGTTTAACTCATATTCCATAATAATTGTACCAAGATAACCTATTAAAGTATATATATTTCTTCTAGTGTATGAAACTACTTTTATTCTCTAATTAGTGCCATATATTAAGTTAACGGGACTCCGTCCCGCACCATTAGAAAAAGCATTTTAAATATGCTCTCCTAGCCTTCTATTATAATTTATACGACCAAACTATGCTTTTATTTTTTGGGTGGGTTAACACCTGAACCGCCACTTGGCGGATTCGATGGCGTTTTTGTTTGTGATGGTGGCTGATAACCGTTCTGCTGTCCTCCTACTGGCCTATAGCCAAAATTACCATTTTGTGGTTTGTGCCCTTCGTTAATAGACTTATTTCCCATATGTATCCTCCTATTCATTAAAAAATTCAATATACTTAATTTGATCTCCTTTAATTAAAATACCATCAGACCTTGGTACTTCATTCCATAAATTATTATTATCTATTTTATAAACCTTTTCAATGTAAACATCACGTTCTGTATTGTCTGAAGACGCAAAAGAGTTTCCTCCAAAATACCCGGATATTGTCGAATCATCTTTTAAGGTTACAAGTATCCAAATAGCGTTATTTATATTACTAAATTTATAATCCCATCCTGTTGGTATAGGGTGAATAGTATTAAATCCAATTCTTTGTAATAACTTACGAATTGCATCTTTTTTGCTCAGAATTCCTAAAGTCAAACCCATAATCACGGGACTTATTAGGATAATAACAATCCATAAACTAATAGTTCTATATTGATGTAACTGATAATAGTTGGTCTTAACAATAATAAAAATCAGCCAAAACCATAGCGCATAATTTAGACAACTAAAGTATAACGACTTCAATAATAAGTTTGTTGCTTGTTCATTTTTTTGTGGCACAAAAATTGATAGAAATGTATATGTAATAAATCCAGGAACTACAAAAGCAAGTGTATAAAACATCATATCAAAGTTATTAATCATAGATTTCTCCTACAAAAGTTCAATTTTACAAGTAGCGACTGTATATAGCTAATATGCTCATTTTATTATTAACTCTAAGATAATTTGGAATATTCCTTTTATGTGTAACCAAGATGTAAAGTATACCAATAATAAAGAATACATAGCTATAAATAACTTAGGAATCCAAATCTCTAAATTTGTCACCGGAACATATATTTTTTTATCCTTTCCTTCTCCTAATGCTATCCATTCCGCTTTATAAATTGAAAAAGGAAGTTTCGCTTCAACTTGATGGATTATATCAAATTTAGCAGTACTTAATTGTCTGTACGACGTAACTAAACGATGCCAAAAGATAGATAATAAAATTCCTGCTATTGGTAGAATCCAATATAAATATTTAATCTCTTGAACAGCATCTTTAGATAATATGTATCCCAGTATTGCACATACTCCCGTATTTAATGTGAGAAAATATGAATTAGCAGTTTGCCTCCTATCTGTATTTCTTTCAGTTGAATCCAGCAAAAGTTTATACTGCTCAACATATGCGTCTTTATTAAAATTATCAGGGTTCTTATTAAATAAGATTTTTTCAATATTCTTTTGCTGTTTAATATTCTCTTGCATATTGGTCATACTTCACCTTTCACCATTGATTAATGACTTTAAATTTTCCCATGTCCATTTATAAATCTTATCTGAAGATTTTGCGCTAGTTGGCTTATAACATTGCTTTTCACTCCGTCCCCATAATAAAAAATATGGTATCTTTTCTTCTTGGGAAATAGTAAGTTCCGTTGTCACACCTTTTGCATTATGAGTATCTTCACCACAAATAACTATTACTAAATCACAGCCTTTTATCCTAGTTCTCGCTTTATCTTTCCAGTTGCTTGCAATTGCTTCTTTAATAGACAAGTCGGCTATTTCAAATGGTGAATCTTGATTTTTTGCTTGTCCGACTAATAGATTTTTCAAATCTATGTCATGGTCGTAATCAAAACTTATAAAAGCTCGCTTTTTGGACATTATTAATACCTCCAGTTCTTTTATCGTAAACAGCTTTATACGCCAGCCTACTCCAGTAAAATATTCTTTTAAATAATTAACAAGTTAGTAGCTGCTCGTTTACTTATAAACTCTCACCAAATTATACCATAATATTTTATTTACAGATGTTTTTTTTGCAAGCAGTATGATTTTTGTTATAAACAACATTTCATTGGAATAAAGCATTTAATATTAGACATTTAAAGTGAATTTATAAAATCTGAAAGTGACAAATTAGCGAACAAATCTTCCTTATCTAACGATTGTACCATGTGAGTCAAATTTTTCATCGGAATAAAAAATTGTGCAGGAATTTTTCTCTAAACCAATAAAATTTGACTTCACATGCTTGCTCCGAAAGAAAAAGGAAGAAGGGAGCAAGTATCATGAGAATTAACATGTATACTGTAAAGCTAGTGAAAGAGGTAGGTGTGAATTACTCCCTGGAAGAAAAGATTACTTCTCCTGCAACTGCCAGAGATGTAATTGAGAAGGTATTTGAGCTAAGCAGTTCTCCAGCTGAGAAGTTTGGGATTATTGCCCTGACTACCAAGAACAAAGCAGCAGGAATACATATCATTGCTGTAGGAGGGCTAATTTAAGCCCTTTTTGGGCCAGAAAAAAAGGCTTAATAATTTTAAGCCCAAATAAATGTTCAATTTTAGTGTTTTAGGTTCTTACAAAACTTCGCTTCACCCATTGCTAGCATAAAGTTCTCATAGCCTTTTCCTGCTTTGATAATCATTTCAATCATTTCTGGCATATTTCCACATTCAATAATAGTAATTGGCTTTGTAAGAAAATATGCTAAAATTTTGGAAAGTATATTATTGTCTTCCTCTTCCGATACAGTAACATTAGGTGTAAATTTTATATATTTCTTCTTTTCAGTTAGTATAACTACAGGTTGCTTGTTAGGATAGACATATGATTTAATTTCTGCAAGTAAATTTTCTTTTGTAACGACATTGATGTTCAAACCCTTAACATCAAGATTTCCATCATATAAGGCTATTATAGGAATACCGTCTCTCATCTTAAAACAAACCTTAGATGCCTGACTATACTTCGCATAGTCACCACTGAATAATGTCTTGTATCCCGTCTTGATTTGACTCTCCATAAATCTCTCTCCTTTCACGTTCTGTAAACTAATACTAGTTTTACTTTAAATCTCTCCTTAGAAAAATTCCTAATTGACTTACCGTTTTTATAGTTATACTCACGGTTGTTCAGTAAAGTTAGTACAATTTTATTACATTCTATAGCAATTCCTCTCAAAAATCAATTGAATACTCTTGTCGCTCATTGCAGCATATCCACGTCGCCCACCCTCGCTTCGCTCCGGTACCGGGCTTGTTCACTCGCTATAAAATGACCATTCAGGTCATTTTATTTTACGCTCGTGCCCTCTCGGGTTCGAATCCCTTCCTAAATTTATGCATAACAAAGAAGCACCATCTGTATGATGGTACTTCTTGTTATGGCGTGCCTGGAGGGATTCGAACCCCCGGCCAACGGATTAGAAGTCCGTTGCTCTATCCAGCTGAGCTACAGGCACATCTGTATTGATTTTGAAGCAACCTCTATATTAGCACGAAACCATAGTGAAGTCAACTCCATTATACCCCGCATCACAGCTAGTTATCCAAGCGATGCGACGCTTATCACATCCATAATTTAAAAATCGTCAGAAGCTCGGTCATCAATGGGGGGCATTCCCCCCGCATTGCGGATACTTCGTATCCTGTCTCCCCCCTTCTGCAGATGGGCTTCGCTGCAAGTCCGTCCGCAGAAGGCTAGCAACGCAGTAATGCGCCGCTTATCAACCTTTATCTACTGAAAGCGGTCAGAAGCAAGTATTACAAGGAAGACGAGACTGCAAAAGCGGAGCATATCTAAGTATATGTGAGCATTTTGCAGTCGAAGTCTGACACAGTAAGACGCCGCTTATCACCGCTTTCACACCCTCTGCCAGACCTTGGCGACCAACACAGTCACATCATCCCCCACCCCATCCTTATAATTCGCCAGCGCCTTCTCCTTTATCATATCAGCCAGCTCCTGGGGATTCTGGGTACCCACATCATCAAGGAAATCTGCTATCCAGTCACCGCAGTCCGCATCCTGCCAGTTGGAATCGGTGACCCCGTCCGACACCATCACAATAAAGTCTCCGGCCTCCACCTTCCTACCGCAGAGGTCCATATCCAGATTCTCCAGTACCCCTGCCGGGAGTGACGCACCCTTTATTATCTCCACCCCATTCCTGGTCTTGATATATGCTGGAGGCGAGCCGATTTTCACAAACTCCACCTGCCCGGTATACAAATCAACTGCTGATATATCTATGGTGGCATAGGACTCGTCAGCCGTCTTGAGCACCAGCACCGAATTAATAATCTTAACCGCAATATCCTTATCAAAGCCCGATTCAAGGAATTTCTCCAGCAGGTCCATAGCTACCTGGCTGTTTCGCGCAGCAGCCTCTCCCGTACCCATCCCGTCACTCAGACCCAGGATATACTTCTTATCCTTCAACTCAATAAAGGTATAGCTGTCTCCGGACACTCCATCTTCCGATTTACTAGCCCTGGCCACACCTACCGTTACCCCGTAGGTCTCGGTACTGGTAAGCCTGAGCATGAACTTTGAGTCCGGTCTGCCGGGCTCGCACAGGCAGCCCTTCGGCTCCATTCTCTTGCCAACTATACCTGACACAATTTCCTTTACCTCTTGTATGCACTTCTTGCCGTCCGAACATCCTCTGATTTCCACAGCAGCCTCAATTCCTTCTTCAAGACCCCGTTCCACCGTAACTTCATCAACATCATATCCTTTTCCTGTCAGTTCCATGGTTATACTGGCCTCCAGCTCCTCCATGGAGCTGGCCTCTGAATCTATCTCCCTGGCAAGCTTTGCTATCATCCTGGATACACCCTCAAGCTGCTGGGATACCAACCCCCGGCTTTCACTCACTTTCTTCTTCCACATCACATTGACCCTGTACAGTTCATACAGATTGTTCATGGTGGCTGCAAGCTCCTTGGGCCTACCACACGAATCGTTTGCAAAGCATTCGGGAATGTCATCCGGTGTAATTGCTCCTTTAGATTCCAGCTTCTCAAGCAGGGAAAACATTGACTGGTATGTGCCGCTGAACTTCCTGTCCCAGCAGTACAGGCACAACGAGCAGTCTTTACATACCCTTTCGGCCACCGTATCGAAAAAGCTGGACACATCGGCATCTCCGGGTGCCTGCTCAGGCTGGGGGACCCGGTTAAATGTAGCCGCAAGCTCCTCTACCGCCCTGGAAAAGGCATTTAACTTCTGGACTGTAGTGTTGGCGGGACGCAGGGACTCGGCATCCGAATCCTCCATGCCTAACGGCCTGTCATCAAATATCTTCCCGGCCTTACTAACCACCTTCTTGGGAAGCATATAGAAGGCTGCAGCTGCAATCACAATATCTCTAAGCTGAATCAGCACCTCGGTGGATCCGGTTACAAAGTAGGTCAGCACCGCATTTCCAGTTATAAATCCAAGAATTACCCCTATATTGCCCAGCTTCCTGAACAACCCTGCAAGCAGGCCGCTGAATGCATACGACCCTATGACATTGAAATTGGCCGTTCCGGTAAAGCCGGAAACAATGCCCAAAACTACGCCTGCTGCGGCTCCTATTCCTGCTCCCTTTGCCCTGGCAAGGATAAGGACAATAAATATGCACACTATACTCCTGAACTCTGCACCGAAAATGCCAAAATCCCTTATTCCTGCAATAGCCAAGGCACCAATGAACCCCAGGCTAATAATTTCCTCGGTATTCAGAACGCTTCTTTTCTCATCCTCAAGCAGGATACGGGTACCCTTCTTTAAAAGTATATAGAATGCCACAGTAATTAAAGCTTCAAATAAAGACAGGATAAAATCGTATAATAAAAATCTGAAGAAAAGCGGGAATATGCAAACCAGAAATACACTTACGAAGATTTTCAGGCAGTTGACAAACTCTCCCCGTACCCTTGCCCACCTGGCAAATATGGTTAGTACACCGAACAGTGTTATCTCTGCAATAAATTTGAGCGCCAGCGCAGGGTCAAAAGACCATGAAAGTATGCCAAGCACAATGCTTGTCCCTATAGCAACAGGGGAAATGCCACCGTAAGTTGCAGCAAAAAAGGCCATACCGAAAGGAGATACCCCTCCCAGAAGGGATACCCTGCCTATCATGAACGCCAGAATGCTCATGCTTATGCTTCTTATGCTTATTGAACCAAGCCTCGACCGCGATGTCCTGCTAGAAAAGCCGTTTGCTGTCTGGCCCACATTTTCAGCCCTCTCATAAGAAAATATGTTGGCCTTATGCATTATATAATCCCCCCGCAACCTTTTTCTTTTGTGCAGGTAGATTATATAACAACAAAACCTGAATGTTTGTCAATTCCAGTTGGCGAATAATAATCTTTGTGACATATACCTGATATGTTTTACAAATTACTGCCCGGTAACCGGAAGTTCTACATCACTCTGTGCGCAAACTCAAAAATCAGCATCAGAATAATCTCTATAAGTATGAGTATAATTATCATCATTTCAAGCCTTGACCCTCTTTTTGCATGAGAAAGTGTAGCAAACATTTCTGTGATGTCCATAAGGGTCTCTGTTTTGTGTCTTACTCTTTCATACCTCTCTTCCAATTCAAACAATAGGCTAAGGTCATCATAAGTCTTCTCTGCATCGGTATTGTCCCAGACAATCTCCGGCTTGTCTAAAAGCATAATATATGAGACTGTATTATACTTGAAGGTAAGAATCTTGGCTGACAGGTTCGAAAGCTGCCTGTCCTTGATATTGAGCCTGCCCTTATTCAATCTCTCCATTATTTCTTCAACTTTATCAAAAACCGCATCAATATCCATCTCTATCTTTTTCATGGCAACCGATTTTGCAAGAATCATACTGATAATCTCAAAATAGAAATGCTTATCTTCAGGTATAACAATACGTTCATTCTCTACCTGGTACCCGCCCTCACTGATTTCTATTGAATATTCTTCCGTATACTGAAGAGCGGTCTTTACAATCAGGCTTTTATCAAGTTTTTTCAGATAGTTGAGTACATCTCTTATCTCATGAACGGTAAAATTTACAAATACCATGCTTCCGAAGTGGAAAATGTATACCATCTTGTCGTCTGCATCCCTAATAATTCCTTTAAGCTGGCTGCTGTTCAGATACAATACGTCCTCCCACTTAAACTTCCTGTTTATACCGAAATGCACTGCAATTGCATTCAGATTTATTTCATTGGCTGCCACCGCAGCCTTAAGTTCGGCCGTTTTCATTTTCTCAACCCCATTAAATATTAAATATATCAGACATACTTTACACTATTATAATCCTAATCTATCAAATCTTTCAACTATTATGCGCTTCCCGTTCATTTATTGAAATTAGTCTCCTGTAAAATCCTGAAATTAAATGTATTGCCTTTTGCTCCCTTTTTATGTAATATGTATTATAAAAAACCAATTATTTTTAGGAGTCGGCAATGAGCACAACCAATAAAACTTTAGATTTTGAATACCTGCTGGATATTATTGATGAAGGCGTAATGGTTTTTGATTCAAACCAAAACCTATTGTATATTAACCGGCCAGCTATGGACAGCCTGGGGCTGTCTCGGGATTTAACCCTTCAGGAGGTCTTGAACACCATACTTGAATATGAATGGTTCAATACCGACGGCATTAAACCTGAGCCGGAGAACCATCCCATAATCAGAATTCTCCATTCCCATAAGGGCCAATCCCTTGTGGCCGGAGTTAAAATTGCCGGCTCGGCAAAGACTACATGGATAAGGTTTAACTTAAGGTGCTGCAGCCATAACAGACGAGTGGTGATTGCTGAAGATATAAGCAGTCAAACGCAGACAGCTTCATCTGGTGTCAATTCTGCCTTTAAGCTTAGAGAGACAGCCGACTCGAATATTTTTTTCGACTTTATTCACAGCGGTCTCTGTAAAGTGTATCCAAACCAAATGTCCATGGAATGGAATCCGGTTTCTTCTAAAATCCTGGGAGTAAAAAAGCTTCCTGACAGTGTCAACCAGCTTTTTGATATGATTCATCTGACCAAAACTCCCGATAGCCGACAAAAAGTAAAAAGAAACCTGCTCTGGTACATAGCAAACAACAAGCCTTTAAGAGACGTCAATATAACCTTTGGCAGCGGCCAGAAAAAAAAGATGCTCCTGCTGGGAATATTCCCTATTCTTCATACAGACGGTAGTCTGAAGTACACAATTATTTCGTTTAAGGAAATACGCCGGCCGAAAGCCGTACAGAATGAACCACAAAAACATCATCTTGTAAGGGGAATTCTGGATAATCTGGACGTGCCGATAGCTGTAGTATCCCATCCAGACATGAAATACGAAATAGCAAACAGGAACAAGTGCCTGAACCTGAGTAAAATACTGGGCCGTACCGTAGAAGAAAAGGATATTGTGGGCAGGCACGTGAAGGATGTAGCTCCCATAATACAGGAAAAAGGAATCTGTGATATTGCATTGATTTGCGGCTACACCAAGGAATCAATTATCCTTGACAATGTTGAATACCCAGACCACTGTGGGAACTCCATGTTCTACAAACTGATTCTTTGTCCGGTATTTGACGACAACCAGGAGGTCACCCATGTAGCCAGCGTGGGTATAGATATAACTGAACAGGTGTCAATCCAGAACAAAATGCAGGAGCTGTCGGACGCCAAGGAGGAATTTCTTTCTGTTGTATCACATGAGCTTCGCACTCCGATAAATGTGATTCTCAGTGCTGAGAAGGTAATAAACAGCATGATTAACCGTCGTGATAAAGAAAGTCGGGAGAAGGTTTCGCGCTGGCTGAATATGATTCACCAGAACGGCCTGCGGCTTCTGAAGCTGGTAAATAATGTGCTTGACCTTTCAAAGATTGATGCCGGATACCTCAAAATTAACAGGAAGAACACAGATTACATAGCGCTGATTAGAAGAATTTATCACTCAATTGCCCCTTTTGTTGAACAGAAGGGCCTGTCAATCAGCTTTTCAGCTCAAATTGATGAACTTACCACAGCAGTTGATGAGGAAAAATTAGAAAGGGTTATCCTTAACCTTATCTCAAATGCCGTCAAGTACAACAAGGATGGAGGTAAAATAGAAATTTGCGTTTACCGTGACCAGCATCATGTCTATACCGACATACGCGATACAGGCATAGGCATCCCCGAGGACAAGCTTGATATTATCTTTGAACGGTTCCTACAGGTAAATTCCTCATTAAGCCGGCCGCGCGAAGGAGCTGGAATCGGCCTATCCCTTAGTAATTCCATAGCCCAGCTTCATAAAGGCAGTATAACTGTAGAAAGCGGCCTGAATCAGGGAAGTCTGTTTACCCTGAAACTTCCCATTACAACAGTCGGCGAGGAAGATACCGGGGAACTTTCTCCGGCTGCCCTCAATCCTGATACAATGAATATAGAAATGTCGGATATTCTCGAGATAAATTAAACAAGGGGCGGCTTTTATACCGCTCCTTGTTTTTTCGAAAATAAATTCCACCCTTAAAGGTGGCTTCTATACTCTCTGGTAGCGGTGGGTGGATTTGAACCGCCGACACTACGGGTATGAACCGTATGCTCTAGCCACCTGAGCTACACCGCCATAATTAAATTGGTTGCGGGGGAAGGATTTGAACCTTCGACCTTCGGGTTATGAGCCCGACGAGCTACCGAACTGCTCCACCCCGCGATATCTAAACATCTTTCGAGCTAATTAAGTATAATATATCATATAGTTTTTGTCAACTCCGGATTGCTTTATTCTATTATATTTAATTTGCATATTTATTCAATTTCAAGTATAATATCTATGGTATTTGAAGCCTCTAGATTCTTAGAAAAATCTAGTGTTGCCTAATCTAAATTTATCTTTATAAGCAAAGGTGATAATAAAATATGGACACATATGAAAACCAGAAAATTCTTCCGGTAAATATAGAATCCGAGATGAAAAAATCCTATATTGACTATGCTATGAGCGTTATAGTGGGAAGAGCACTTCCCGATGTCAGAGATGGATTAAAGCCCGTACACAGACGTATATTGTATGGCATGTATGGTCTCGGTTTTCTACCGGACAAGCAGTATAGAAAATCGGTTGCGACCGTGGGTGAAGTTTTAAGAAAGTACCACCCTCATGGAGACGCAGCGGTTTACGAGAGCCTGGTGCGTATGGCCCAGAACTTCTCTATGAGGTATATGCTGGTAGACGGACACGGTAACTTCGGCTCGGTTGACGGCGACCCTGCTGCAGCAATGAGGTACACCGAAGCCAGACTTTCAAAGATTTCCCTTGAAATGCTCAGGGACATAGACAAGGAAACGGTTGATTTCATTCCAAACTTTGATGGCACTGAAGAAGAACCTACCGTACTGCCGTCGAGGTTCCCCAACTTGCTTGTAAACGGTTCCTCAGGTATTGCAGTAGGTATGGCAACCAATATACCTCCTCACAACCTCAGCGAGGTAATTGATGGGATTATTAAGGTTATTGACAGCGATGACGTTTCTATTGATGACCTAATGAATATCATCAAAGGGCCTGATTTCCCAACCGGCGCTATGATACTTGGTAAGGAAGGCATTAGGGACGCCTACAGGAAGGGCCGGGGAAGGATTATAATACGGGCTAAGACTTCAATTGAGGAGATGCCCGGAAACAAGCAAAGGATTCTAGTAACCGAGCTGCCGTATCAGGTCAATAAGGCAAAGCTGATTGAGAAGATTGCAGACCTGGTAAGGGACAAAAAGATTGAAGGCATTTCCGACCTCAGGGATGAATCGGATAGGTCGGGCATGAGAATGGTAATTGAGCTTAAACGTGATGTAAATGCAAATGTCATTCTGAACCAGCTGTATAAGAACACTCAGCTTCAGGATTCATTCAGCGTTATTATGCTTGCGCTTGTGGATAATGAACCCAAGGTATTGAACCTCAAGGAGGTTATTGAAAAATATCTTGACCACCAGAGGGACGTAATAGTCAGGCGCTCAGAATTTGAGTTAAGAAAGGCAGAGGCAAGGGCACATGTCCTGGAAGGTCTAAAGATAGCGCTTGACAACCTCGATGCAATTATAAGCCTGATACGGGCCTCCAAGAATCCGGCAGAAGCCAAGGAAGGGCTTATTTCCAAATTCCACCTGACCGAGATTCAGGCCCAGGCCATTCTTGATATGAGACTGCAAAGACTGACCGGTCTTGAGCGGGAAAAGATAGAGCAGGAATACAAGGATATAGTTGCCGAGATAAAAAGGCTCAAAGAACTTCTCGGAAGTGAACTGCTGATTTTCAAAACCATTAAGCAAGAACTTCTTGAAATCAAACGCAAGTATGGGGATGAAAGAAAGACATTAATTACTCATGCTGCCGACGATATTGGTATTGAGGATCTTATTGATGAAGAAGACAGCGTCATTACGCTTACCCACTTCGGGTATGTAAAAAGACTCCCTGTCGATACGTACAAGAGCCAGAAACGCGGCGGCAGGGGTATAACCGGATTAAGCACGAGGGAAGAGGATTTTGTGCGTCACCTTTTCATTACCTCAACCCATCATTATATACTGTTCTTTTCCAACCTCGGCAAGGTATACAGGCTAAAAGCATACGAAATCCCCGAGGCAGGCAGGCAGGCTAAGGGAACCGCTATAGTGAACCTCCTGCAGCTTGCCCCTGGAGAAAAGATTCAGGCTGTTATACCTATACGGGAGTATACTGAAGGACAGTACCTGCTGATGGCTACCAGGCTCGGACTGGTTAAGAAGACCCCCCTCGTAGAGTACGACAGTGCAAGAAGGGGAGGCCTGCAGGCCATCCTGATTCGCGAAGGAGATGAACTTATAGATGTGCGTCTCACAGATGGCACCTACAGCGTGATTATCGGCACCAGACAGGGTTTATCAATCAGATTCAGCGAGAAAAACGTCCGTCCGACAGGCAGGGTGTCTGCCGGTGTAAAGGGTATAGATTTAACCGGTGATGATTATGTTATAGGTATGGAACCCGTGAACGGGGAAGATGCCTACCTGCTTGCATTAACTGAAAGAGGCTTCGGCAAAAGAACAGAGTTGTCCGAGTACAAAATCCAAACCCGAGGCGGAAAGGGAATCCTGACCTACAGAGTGACCGACAGAACAGGCCCTCTCAGCGGCATAAAGACTGTTCAGGATTCGGAAGACATTATCCTTATAAGTTCGGATGGTACCATCATCCGAATAAGCGTTGACGAAATCAGCGTTCTTGGAAGGGCAACCCAGGGAGTTAAGCTGATGAGGATAGGAAATAACGTAACCCTTGTAGGAATTGCAAGGATACCTGAAGAGGAAGTCAGTGAAGATTTAATAGGCGAATGATACCATGAAAATGAGGAACCGGTTACGACTGGTTCCTCATTTAATTTCTATTTGCTTCTGTTTTCTACCCTTATTCAACCTTATGTCTTCCCCGAAAAATTTATATACGTAAAATTCCCCGAGGATGCGCGACATTATCCTTGTACCGTAATACTCCCTCATTGCTTCGAGGGAAAGATTGGTGGAAAGAATTGTCTTGGTATGCCTGCTCTTTTGGGTAAGCAGCCTGGTATTAATAATATTAAACATTTCTGAGTCCCTGGAGGAATTGAGGGCTTCGGCTCCAAGGTCATCGATGATAAGTAAATCCACATTAAAGAGATTGTTATATTCTGCGTCATCAAAATTTTCCGCCCTCTGATATCTCATCTTGTAGTTCATTATAAGGTCGAGAAGCCGCGGCGCAGTTTGATATATTACAGTTTTACCCCTGTTTATCATTTCCTTTGCTATGCAGTTGGACATAAAAGTCTTTCCCCGTCCAGGTTCACCGGTAAACAGCAGGTTCTTTTCTTCGGGGCAGTCAAAGTTCTCCACAAAATTCAGGCAATTATCCCTTATATTGAGCATATTATCCCTTGGTGAAATATCGGCTCCGTACTTTTTATCCGGACTGTCGGGGTAGACTTCGGGATCAAATGTTTCAAAGTTCTCCAGCCTGACAATTTCAAGGTTTGCCTGCCTGTAAGCTATATTTATGAGTTTCTGGCGGTAGCATGAACACCTTTCGCTTCCTGATTTTGTTATAAAGCCGGTATCCTTACAAAGCTTGCATTCGTATTCAGGCTCAAACAAACCGGGCGAGACCCCCAGCTTCTGCAGCACTTCTTCCTTTTCCCCTCGCAGCTGGTTCAATCTGGCTTCCAGGTCAGCCGCAGTCTCATTTGAATTCTGGTCGGTATATAGAACCACCCTTGCCAGCTCCAGGCCGGCTTTTTTCATTTCATAATCAATACGAGACAGCTCGGGGTGCTTCTCAACCACTTCTCTCTTCCTGCCCTCGGCTTGGGCCAAAGCCCTGTCCCTTTTTTTCTGATATTCAATATCAAGCTGCTTATATACCTGCATATTCATTGTGCTTTCTCCCGCTATTTATTATTTATATTCTGATAGAATTCGCTCAAATCCACATCCATATCCTCACCAAAGTACTTATTCGAGGGTACATTATTGCCCTTTCTGTCTTTCTTCTGATTCTGTCTGAACTGCTTGATATGGTTCTGAACTTCTTCAACGGTTTTGAGTCGGCTTGCATGCCATTTGGTAAGTACTGCGTTTATGTAGTCAAAATTCGGATTGGTCTTGGATGTAGTCTTCTTAAGCGCAAGTTCTATTATATCGAAGTCATATCCATATTCTACAACCCACTTGTCTATGTAGGCCTCCTCATATTCGGTCAGTTTCCTGCTTATGGACAGCTTCTTGCATATTTTTTTCTTAATGCTGTTGGATTTTTCGTAAACCACAAAATAATTGTCAAGGTCAAAAGAATTTTTTATTCCCTTGCTGTGCCAGTTCTCGGCAACGCTGAGCAGATAGTTCTTGTTCAGTGCACGCCTGTCAAAACAGTATTTGAAAAGCGCCAGCATTACATCTTCCTCAAAACCGTACTTTTCAAACCAAGCATCAATATCAAGATACCATCCGGGTGTCATCACCCCTTGGAAGAAGGTATTATTTATGGCTGTAATAACCTGGCTTCTTCTTCTGTTCCTCTCTGAAGACTGCTTTGCTTCTTCAGGAGTTGAAGTAAGTTTTGGCCTGTACAACTTATGCACCTCTTTCTCCTTGAGGTCGCAGATAATCATACTACCTTCGCTTCTAATCAATACACCTACATTCTCCCAATATGCAAACGCCTGCTTAACTTTGGATATATCCATACACAGCTTCTTGGATAAATCAGTTATCGAAACCTGCCTGTTGTGCTTGCCTAGAAAAAGACAATACAGGTACAGCTTCACATAATCCCCGTCAGCATCCGGCATATATTCGGTCAGAAATATATCTGAGATAAGTGTGTCGGAAAACACGATTGATCTGTTTGATTCAAAATTCATAACCGGTTCCTTCCCTTATATTGCTAATTTGCTCTAATTATATCACAAATCCTTGCACATTAGTCTATCGATTTTTGTTTATCCGCTTCACTCAAAGAACTTTTCCTCCTGATTTTTGGTATTGTCTGAGCCTTAGTTTTCATATATAATATTACTAGTGTTTCTTTAACTAGATAGTTTAACTTGGAGGTAATGTTATGATAGACAAAATAGAATTTACGGTTTTACCAGACGGAAGAATTCTCGACCTGAGGCCGATGTACTCGAATAAACCTCCTTTGGTCTATAAGGAAGGTTCCTGGATTACATATGAGGGAAATCTCAAAGAAATGCTGACAGCCAGGCCTATTGACAGCAAGCAGGCTGAATCCATAGCTTCATCAGACTATCCTATTCAATAATCTATAAACTTCAAAGGGTACGCTCGTGCGTACCCCTTTTTGTTTACCTTCCTCAGTTCTTATTTGAAAACTCTATGCTCTGAATATTACCCAGTTCAAGGATAAGATTCTGGTCTTGAGCGTTTGCATGAACCATCCATCCCTTATTCTCTTTCTCAACCTTAAGGGGCTCTATCCTCATTCTCTGGCTTGAATCCCTGGCCTGTGAATAATAGTCTATCAGAACCGGTTTCTTTTGTTCTATAGCTCTCTCCAGTATTTCCTTGGCCTGGAACGTAGACGGGCTGTAAACCTTTGATGCTATAAACCCGGCTTTCTCTCCTTTTACCGGAGGCTTGATGTCCATAACTGTTTTCTTGTAGTGCGCACTCTTGTCGAGGTACCTTTCGTCTATAGTAAAAAGGTCTGCATTGATTTCATCGTCGTCTGTACCGCCTTGCTCCTTGTTGTCAAGTGTTACTGATTTCCCTTCGTTTCTCGATACTTCCTCAACCAGAACACTGCTTGGGCTCAGTATCTGCGGTTTTGCCATATACCCCTTCTTCACCAGCACATCCAGAACGTCATCCGCAAACAGCCTGTCGATAATTAAATCCTTGTCGGAAACCTTGCCTGTAATATTCTCCTTAATATCCGGTATGGAGGATACCTCTTCAGCAAGTTCATCGGTTCTGCATCTGAGCAGGACAATATCCATCATATAAACACTTCCATAGCTGGATGCCCATTCTTTCAGCGTATACTCAACATTCTGGGGCACTCCGCTTTTGCTGTATTTCTTGAGGAATGCCAAAATATCTTCTATGTTTTTGTCATTGCTCAGTGCCCTATGAACTGACGCCTTGGTCATCCAGTAGTGAATGGTTCTGTCTATCTTTCCAATATCGCAGAATTCATCTAATTCCCATCTCAGGACAGGATTAAGATTGATTGTAGATATTATTTCAAAGTTGGGCTGAATATAGAAATGATTCTCTTCTTCTTCGTTAATCATCTCCATCCTGTTGGAATAAAAAGCCCATCCATACTTGTTAAATCTGAAATACAGGCTGCCGTCACCATCTTTAAGGTATTCAACCATACCGATAAGAACCATATGGTCAAGGATCTTTCTGAAATTGCTTTGCAGATAACTGAAATTCATATCTGCATGATACTTCTTGATAATATCACCCATGTTATCCAGTTTTATTGGCGTGTCATAGGTATTCAGCAGTATGAGCTTAATCTTGTCTACCGCCTCATTTATCTCCCTTTTGTTCCCGAGGTAGTAGGTTTCAAGGAAGGTTGAAACAACCTTTACCTTATCCATAAGCCTCAGCCGTAACCACTTAGATACCTTTTCATTGTTAAGGTAAACCACTCCGTCGTTATATATAATCATATCTATCATATACAGGAAGTTATTTATCAACATAAACCTCTCTGTGTTTTCATTTTCAGGACTATCCATAAATTCCGACTTCCTGATAAAGAGGTCTTCTATCTTCTGAGCAGCCTTCCTGAATATCATGTTCTTGGCTGTAAGCTTGGCTTCATTGTTACTTACATAAGACAAAAAGACGTATATATCCTGGGACAGCTCAAAGGGGTTGCTGTTTACATAGGTCTCAAGTTGGTCCCCTTCCCACTGTCCAAGCAGTTCCTGTACCACCAGTCTGGCAGCCAGCTGTCTCACCTCATCCACAAGGGCAACATAGGGCCTGTTCCTATAATACATTTCAAACTTAATAACAAGACCCATCCTCCACAATTCGTCAATAAGGTTTCTTACGTTCTGGTCCTTGCCGTAAATATTATTATATTTCCTTATAACGCTGTCCTGGTCTACCGCTTCATCCGAGAAAAATATTATCCTTATAATGGTTTTCAGGTTTTCCTCAAGGCCGTTTACCTTCTCCTCAAGATAACCGTTATTGTTTATATTTTTAAGAATTATGGTTTTGATTGAGGCCAGCTCATCTCCTGCCCACTCAGGAGTATTCATATAATCTATGCCATGGGTATCAGCCAGCACTTTCAAACTTTCCAAATTCAGACTCTCAATATACTCTTTATAGTTCATTAGTTTATCTCCTCCGAATTAATTATTCTGTACTTATAGCCCTGTTCTGTTAAAAACAGCTGCCTGTTGGCTGCATATTCTTCATCTTTTGTTTCCTTGGTAACTATAGAATAAAAATGTGCCTGGCTCTGGTCGCTTTTAGGCCTTAGAATACGGCCTAGCCTCTGCGCCTCTTCCTGTCTGGAACCGAAAGTCCCCGAAACCTGTATAGCAACATTTGCATCGGGAAGGTCTATTGCAAAGTTCGCAACCTTTGACACAATCAATTTTTTCAGCTTTCCTGCTTTAAACTTATCATAAAGGACCAGCCTGTCGGAAGTTGGTGTTTTTCCGGTAATTATAGGCGCATTTATTTTATCGGCCAGATTTTCAAGTTGGTTTATATATTGACCAATAATTAGTATGTTATCATCCGAATGTTTGTCAAGAATCCTTTCCACAACTTCATATTTGTTGTCATTTTCCGATGCTATCCTGAACTGCTCCTTGGTGGAACTCATCGCGTACTCTACCCTCTGCTGGCCATCCATGGGAACCCTTATTTCGGTACAGGTTGCAGACGCAATCCAGCCCTGTCTCTCCATGTCCTTCCATGGTATATCATACTTTTTGGGTCCTATGAGACTGAATACATCTTCCTCAAGTCCGTCCTCCCTTACCAGTGTTGCGGTAAGTCCCAGCCTTCTCATAGCCTGTATCTCTGCCGTCACCCTGAATACAGGTGCCGGAAGCAGATGAACCTCGTCATAAATTATCAGTCCCCAGTCCTTGGAATCAAACAGCTTGAAATGTGGGAAATTCACATCCTTGCCTTTCCTGTGTGTAAGAATCTGATAGGTAGATATAGTTACAGGCCTTATTTCTTTTACTTCTCCAGTGTATTCCCCTATCATCTCTTCTCCAAGCGTGGTCTTATCCAGCAGTTCTTCTTTCCACTGCTTTACAGCGGTAATATTTGTAGTAAGTATGAGGGTCTCACATTTCAATTTGTTCATAACACCCATGCCTACAACTGTTTTTCCTGCGCCGCACGGCAGGACTATAACTCCGCTGCCGCCGGCTGCCGAGCCTGCTGCATAAAAAGCAGGAGCTGGCTTTGGCCAGGCACATTCACCGGTTTCTGCTGCGGTCGGATTATTTTCAGGGCCATAAGGAGGCGCGGGTAGCAACCACCGAGTTTTTTGGTCAACTGGCGCAATCGTTGGTAACGGTCAACGGGGGTGATACCGATGAATTACCGGAGCTGGATCGCAGGCTGGCCCGGGCCATTGAAAAAATACGAAGTGAGCCGGAGTGGGAGTTCGACCTGCAGGCACTGGCTCAGCATTCCGGCGCGAGTGAGCGAAACCTGTATTACCTGATGAAGCGGGAAGCCGGCATGACGCCTTACCGTTACTATCAGCGCTGCCGCTTGATACGGGTGCG